>JAZSBY010000032.1:0-35060 GCA_045602655.1 Candidatus Fimenecus sp.
ATAATAGGAGTAGTCTGTATGAAATGGACAGGTCTTAATGAATTAAGAGAAAAATACCTTGCATTCTTTGAAAGCAAAGACCATTTGCGTCTTCCAAGCTTTTCACTTGTGCCTCAGGGGGACAAGAGCATTTTGCTTATAAATGCAGGTATGACACCAATGAAAAAATACTTTACAGGTGAGGTAACACCTCCTAAAAAGCGTGTTACAACTTGTCAGAAATGTATCCGTACACCCGATATTGAGAATGTTGGTAAAACTGCTCGTCACGGAACATATTTTGAGATGCTGGGTAACTTCTCATTCGGTGATTATTTCAAACATGAAGCAACTGCTTGGGCTTGGGAATTCTTTACAAAAATTCTTGAAATCCCTGAAGAATTGCTCTATGTAAGTGTTTACCTTGAAGATGATGAGGCTTATGACATCTGGACAAAAGAGGTAGGCGTTGACCCGTCACACATGGTTCGTTTCGGTAAAGAAGACAATTTCTGGGAACACGGAGCAGGTCCTTGCGGTCCTTGTTCAGAAATCTATTTTGACCGCGGTGCATCAAAAGGTTGTGGCAGTCCTGACTGTAAAGTCGGTTGCGAATGCGACAGATTTATCGAGGTTTGGAACCTTGTTTTCACACAGTTTGAAAATGACGGTAACAACAACTATACCCGTCTTGCAAATCCTAATATTGATACCGGTATGGGACTTGAAAGACTTGCCTGCATTATGCAGGATGTTGAGAATCTCTTTGAGGTTGATACAGTTCAGAATATTATGAAGCATATCATTGATATTTCAGGCATTGAATATCATAAGGATGCTAAAAAAGATATTTCACTCCGTGTTATTACTGACCATATTCGTAGCACAACATTTATGGTGGGTGACGGTGTTCTTCCGTCAAACTCAGGACGCGGTTATGTTTTAAGAAGATTACTTCGTCGTGCAGCTCGTCACGGAAGACTTATTGGTATTGACAGACCATTCCTTTCAGAGGTTTGTGAAACAGTAATCAAGGAAAATGCAAATGCATATCCAAACCTTGTTGAAAAGCAGGATTACATCAAGAAAGTTATTGCTATGGAAGAAGAAAGTTTCTATAAGACTATTGATAGTGGTCTTGGTTTGCTTAACGAAATGATGGCAAACTCAAAAGACGGCATTCTTTCAGGTGAAGATGCTTTCAAACTTCAGGATACATTTGGTTTCCCAATAGACCTCACAAAGGAAATCGTTGCTGAAAACAATATGACCGTTGACGAAGATGCCTTCAAAAAGTTTGTTGAAGAAGCAAGAATGAAGGCAAAATCCGTTAAGCGTGACGGTGCCGAAACAGACTGGAGAAATTCAGGTGTTTCATTTAAAGATATAGAAAAGACAGAGTTTACAGGATATACAGAAAACAACACAAATGCAACAGTTGTGGCACTCGTGACAAATGGTGAAAGAGTCGATTTTGCAGAAGCAGGTGATGCAATTCTTGTCCTCGATAAAACATCTTTCTATGCAGAAAGTGGCGGACAAGCAGGGGACAAGGGTGTTATCACAATCGGTGAAAGCACATTCGAGGTTGCTAACACCACAAAGGATGCTGATGGTGTTATTCTTCACCATGGTACACTCACAGGTGATGCAATCAAGGTTGGCGATAATGCAACAACTGTATATAACGAAGAAAACAGAAAAGCAACAATGAGAAACCATACTTCTGCACACCTTCTTCAGGCTGCACTTCGTGAGGTTTTAGGTACTCATGTTGAACAGGCAGGGCAGCTTGTGGATGCTAACGAAGTTCGTTTTGACTTCACACACTTCACAGGTATGACGGGTGATGAACTTAAAAAGGTTGAGGACCTTGTAAATGAAGAAATCCTTAATGCAACAGAAATGATGATTAAGGAGATGCCTATTGACGAAGCAAAGGCTATGGGTGCTATGGCTCTCTTTGGTGAAAAATACGGTGATGTTGTCCGTGTTGTAAAAGCAGGTGATTTTTCAACTGAGCTCTGTGGCGGTACTCACGTTGACAATACAGGTAAAATCGGTCTTTTCAAGATTGTTTCTGAATCTTCAGTTGCAGCAGGTGTGCGTCGTATTCAAGCAGTAACGGGTAAAAATGTTCTGGGCTATATTGACGAAAAGAATAATCTTCTCTATGCAACAGCTGATGCTTTTAAAGTAGGTAATGTTTCTGCACTTCCACAGAAGGCAGTTGCAGTAGCAAATGACCTTAAAGCAAAGGATAAGGAAATCGCAAGCCTTAAAGCAGAAATCAACTCATTCAAAACTGCAGGTATTATGGCAGGTGCAGTAGATGTAAATGGTGTTCAGCTTGTAGTTTACTATGCAGGTGAACTTGATGCTAACTCTCTTCGCTCTATGGCTGAAACTGCAAGAGATTCTGCATCTAATACAGTTGCAGTGATTTCTGGTTCAAATCAGGAAAAAGGAACTTGTTCATTTGCTTGTGCTTGCGGTAAGGACGCAATCGCAAAAGGTGCTCACGCAGGTAACATTGTTCGTGAGGTTGCTAAAGTTGCAGGTGGTTCAGGTGGCGGTAAACCTGATATGGCTATGGCAGGTGGCAAGGATATTTCAAAGGTTGATGATGCTTTAATGTCAGCAAAAGAAATTTTAGCATCAATGCTTAAATAATGAGGTGTAATTATGGATTGTCTTTTTTGTAAAATAGCAAATGGTGAAATTCCGTCAAATAAGGTCTATGAGGACGAAAAAATTCTTGCATTCCGTGATATTGCTCCTCAGGCAGAAACACATATTCTTGTAATTCCTAAGGGTCACGTTGCAAGCTCTGCAAACGATATTACAATGAAGAATTGTGAAATCGTAGGTTATATCTTTGCAAAAATTCCTGAAATAGCAGAATTAGCAGGTATTGACAGCTACAGAGTAATCAACAACTGTGGCGAAAAGGCAGGACAAACTGTCATGCACATTCACTTCCACATTTTAAGTGGGGATAATTTATCCGAAAGATTAGTATAAAGGAGTGTTTAAGTTGAAAAGACCATTCGCAGTAATTGGCTTTTCAATGCTTATCAGTTCACTTCCTGTAATAAATTTAAGTTTTAAAATGACTGTTGCTCTGATTTTTGGAGCAATAGTCATTTTTTGTTTCTTATTGCCACTTAAAAAGTTGAGAAAACAGAAGACGGTGTTTTTCAGCCTTGTGGCAATCGTGATTTATTCGGTTTCTTTTCTGTTTGCTCAATTCGGATATTATAATGTCAAGGAAAATTTGCAAAACACTAATGAAATCACGGGTACAGTCTGTCAAACACCAACCATATCGGACTACTCTTTTACATATATAATCAAATGTGACGATGAAAACTATAAAATTAGGTATGTTACAAAGGACGACAAATTTCTCACAGAAGGCGATAGAGTAAGAATCAATTTTAATGCTACGGAAGAAGAAAATTTTAACGACGATTTCTTCGAATACTCTCTGTCCTCAAAAATTTACTTTACTGTTTTTGAAGGTGAAAAAACCGCAATTGAGCAAATAAAAGGGGAAAATTGGTATTACAGTAAAATAGGCAGAATAAAAAACAGCTTTTCATCTGTGGTGGACGAATATCTGCCTAACGGAGCAGGCAATATCGCAAAAGCAATGACCATTGGTGAGAGGTCACAATTGGAGGACAGAATAGTCGATTATTTCAACTATTCAGGCACTTCTCATTTGCTAGTGATTTCAGGACTTCATATTACAATGTGGTCCTTGGGAATTATGAAGATTTTTGGTAGGTTTATAAAATCGAAAAAAGTATTGGTAGCATTGAGTCTTTTCACATTGTTTACTTATTCTGCAGTAACGGGATTTGGTGTGTCAGTTATCCGTGCAGGTATGCTTGTGGGGATGGTGATAGTAAGTAAACTCTTTGACAGAGATGCAGACAGTCTGAATTCCATTGGGTTAGCATTAGTTGTTATCTTAATGGTCAATCCTTTTTCAGTGTATTCCGTTTCTTTATGGTTGACAGTGCTTTCAACTGTCGGCATCTTAGTCCTTTCCCATCCCATGATTCGTTTAATTGAGGATTTTTGCAGGAGAAAACAAATTCCGATAAATAATTTTACAAACTTTGTTATTAACTCGTTTTCAATCAGTTTATCAACATCAATCTGTACCTTGCCGGTATTTATTGTTAAGTTAGGGATGCTACCCATTGGCTCAATCTTTGCTAATTTAATAATGGTGGATTTGGCATTGTTACTGATGGTGTTAACAGTATTTGGGGTAGCATTACATTTGTTAAGTATTCATTTCCTTGTCAGACCGATATTTATGATTGTAGGTCTGTTGGCGGATTTTCTGACCTTGGTTGCAGAAAAAATCGGTATGGCAGACTGGTCAACAATTTCAGTTTCCCATAAGGCTTTTGAGTATTTTCTGGTTGTCTTGGTAATAGGTGTAATACTTGCCGTCATATTGAAAAAATACAATAAAAATATAGTCAAACACATCGCAGTTATATTATCTGCGATGTTTGTTTTAATTACTTGTTACACAACTGCTTATGATTACAACAACTCCTGTGTTGAGATTGTTTTTACTGAAAATAAGCCTGTTATTGTTGCAAAATCAGGAAATAAAAGTTTTCTTGTGGGTACACAAAAGAAGCAATATCTTGCAAATATAAAATGGGTGCTCAATGCTCACAATGAAAAAGCACTTGACGGGATTATTGTTACCGATGATGAGAATGAAACAATATCCCATCTTATTACAACTTATGACAGCTTTGGTGTTACACAAACCTATTTCTGTAATGATGCACCCAAAATCTTTGAAGCCCACTCAAAGGGTAATATAAATAAGATAACCATAGGCAGGAAAGTGAATCTGGTTTTACATAACCCTGCAAATGAGTTAATAATAAGCAGTGGAAATAAAAAAGTAATCATTATTGGCTGTGATAAAGAAAATGACTTTAAAAATCTTGAAGACTATGATATAATTATTCTATATGGCGAAAAATCCTTTGAATTTGCTTCTGCTTTGAAGAACACAAGACCTGATTTAGAGCCAAGATTGGTAGTTTCTGATGAGAATAAGCAAATGACCATTTATTTTGAATGATGGGTGAAAGTTATGGCTTTGATTTATGAATCTGACCTGAAAAAACAGATAAGAGAAAAGAATATGTCTAATTGCTACTTGTTTTATGGCAGTGAGGATTATTTAAAGCAGTTTTATGCTGAAAAAATCTGTAAAACTTTCGTGACAGAAGGTAGTGAAGCATTCAGTCTTCGCAAGTATGACGGTAAAGAAAACACTCTCGATGATGTTCTCGAGGGTGCTGAATCTATATCGTTTATGAGTGAGTATTGTGTTGTTATTGCCCGTGACTTTCCGCTTGATACATTAGCAAGTGACGAAAAGGATAAACTTGTTTCGTTTTTAGAAAATCAACCTGATACATCAATTACAGTTTTTTGGATGGATAGTATTGAAGTTCAACCTAAAAATTCAAAATGGGATTGGGTGGTTTCTAGTTTTACTAAATATGCCACTGCCGTTAATTTTGAAAAGCCTACAGGGAGAAATCTTCTGAAATTATTATGTGCATACGCTTCGAAGCAGGGCTGTGCAATGAGCGAAAATACAGCCGCATACCTTGTTGAATTAGCAGGAGACAGCCTTAATGTTCTTTTTAACGAAATTCAAAAGGCTGTAAACTTTGCGGGACAAGGTAATGAAATTACAAACGAATGCATTGACAGCGTTGCTGTCCGTTCTCTTGAAGCGAAGATTTTTGATTTGTCAAAGCTTATTCTTAACGGCAACCCGCAAGGTGCTTTGGAATTGTTGCATATTCTTATGATGCAAAAGACGGAGGCACTTGATATTTTAGGTGTTATATTAACGTCCTTTGTTGATATCTACAGGGTGAAAACCGCTGTGTCGGGTGGGGAAAACAGTATGTATCCGGCGAAGATTTTTAACTATAAGAATAAAGAATTCCGTTTGCGAAATGCAGAACGATTTGCCAAAAAATTATCTGTTGAACAAATCAGGGAATGTTTTGATTGCTTTGCAGAAAGCGACTTTACCCTTAAAAGCACGGCACAAAGTCCCGAAATGATTCTGGAAAGACTTATTGTTAAGATTTCCCTTATTTTAGCAAGGTGATATTATGATTAGAATTAAAGAAGCGGTAGTTGTTGAGGGGAAATACGATAAAATTAAACTATCGGGAATCATTGATACGGTTATTATCGAAACTGACGGTTTTGGGATATTCAAAGATAAAGAAAAACAGAAATTGATTCGTTTTTTAGCCGAAAAAAGAGGCATTATAATTATGACGGACTCTGATTCTGCAGGGTTTAAAATCCGTTCATTTATACAGAATATAACAAAATGTGAAAATGTGAAGAATGTATTTATTCCTGATATTTACGGCAAGGAAAAACGCAAAACGGAATTTTCAAAAGAGGGTAAATTAGGTGTTGAGGGCATAAAACCCCGGATTATTCTTAATGCACTTGAAAAAGCAGGAGTGCTTTGCAGTGAAAACAGTAAAAACGAGGGCAGAGAGATAACTCATACTGATTTTTTTGAGGACGGAATAAGTGGTGGCGAAAACAGTAGCAAAATCCGTAAGACCCTGGCGAAAGAGTTGGAGTTGCCCGAGCATATCAGCTCATCCGCTCTTTTAAAAATTATAAATTCATATATGACCTATGAGGAATACAAGGAAGTTGTAAAAAATATGACTATTTTGTAAATTTTAAAAAATTCTATTTCCAAAATAAGGTAAATATGATATAATATTCAGTCCATACACGAATTTAACGAAGAAGAGGTATATATAAATGCAAGTACAGAGCAAATTCCCTGTGAACAAGCCTTTTTATGAGGTGCGTAATGTTAGCGATTTCAAGGATTTGATTGACCAAAGTGCAAAACTCTTTTCAGACAGACCTGCATATAAACTCAGAAAAAAAGATAAGACTTTTTATGAGGTAACACATAGTCAGTTCCGCGACGATATATACTGTCTTGCTAACAGCCTTTTAAAGGACAACTATAACCGTGTACATATTGCAGTTGTAGGTGCTAACTCATACAAGTGGTCTGTGACTTACCTTGCTGTAACTTGCAGTGATAATGTTATTGTACCTATTGACAAAGAACTTACTGCTGATAATATGATGGATGTTATCAGGGATTCTGATTCAACAATCCTTTTTGGCGATAAAAAGCAGATTAAGGAAATCAGTGCATTAAGAGACAGATTACCTGAAGGATTTCGCTTTATCTGTTTTGATGATGTGGATATTCAAGGTGTTGAACTCTATGATAATTATATTGAAACCGGAAGACAACTTTACAAGAATGGTGAAAAACTTCTTGAAAATGTAACTGTTGACCCACAGGCTACAACGGCTATCCTTTTCACTTCAGGTACAACGGGCGTTTCAAAAGGTGTATGCCTCAGTCAGAAGAATATCTGTTCAGTTGTAATGGGTGCAGCAGGTTGTATTAAAATAACTGAAGAAGACCAACTTTTATCAATTCTTCCAATCCACCATACTTATGAATGTACAGTTGGTTTCCTCTATATTATTTACTGTGGTGCTTGTATTGGATTTAATCAGGGACTTCGCTATATCACAAGAGATTTGAAGGAAATCAGACCAACAGCATTTATTACTGTTCCGCTTCTTATTGAAAAAGTCCATGCAAAGATTATGAAAAAGATGGGCGAAAAAAAGGGCGGTATGTTCATTTTTAATTTTGGCAAATTTCTTTCAAAGACTACAAGTGCAATTGGTATAAAGGGTGTTGGCAGAAAACTTTTTGCAGAAGTTATTGAAACCATGGGTGGCAGAATTCGTATTATTGTAACAGGTGCTGCTGCTATTGACCCCAAAGTTGCAAAGGATTTTATGCTTATGGGCATTAACCTTTATAATGGCTATGGTCTTACAGAATGTGCTCCCCTTGTTGCATGTAATAACGACAGGGTTATGCTCCCTGACTCAATTGGTACTCCAATGCCGGGTGCGGAGGTTGCTATTTATAACCCTGATAATAAGGGCGTTGGCGAAATCTGGGTACGAGGACCAATGGTTATGAATGGTTACTATAAAAATCCTGAAGCAACAGCTGAGGTAATTACTTCTGACGGTTGGTTCAGAACAGGTGATATTGGTACATGTGATAATAATAACTGCTACAGGATTACAGGCAGAAGCAAGAATGTTATTGTTACAAGAAATGGTAAAAATATCTTCCCGGAAGAAGTTGAAATTTATCTCAATGCAAATCCAATTGTTGCCGAAAGCATTGTTTTCGATGATGACATCGGTGATGATGTATTGGTAAGTGCAGCTGTTTATCCTAATATTGAGGAACTTCAAAGTATTCTCAATCGTGAGGAAATTACAAAGGAAGATATCGCGAAAGCTGTAAGTGATGCAGTTAAGGAAACAAACAGAAAACTCCCTAAATATAAGAAAATCAGAAGCTATTATATTAGTGAGGAAGAATTTATAAAAACTACAACAAAGAAAATCAAGCGTCAGATAAATATTGATAAAATAAAGCAGGACGCAAAAAACAAGATAAATACAGAGGAATAAAACAATGTTTTTGGAATATGATAACACTGAGAATAGTGCAAATGGGACTTCTGTTTTAGCTATTATGGCGTCCCCACGCAAATCAGGATATACAGCAAAGCTTTTAGGAAGTCTTTTGCGTGAATTTCCAAAGGGTACAAATATTGAAATCGTAAATCTTTACGATATAAATCCTGTGCCTTGTAATGCCTGCGGTTACTGTAAAGCAGGTAACGGATGTTCTAAAAAAGACTTGGAAGATTTCTTTAAGAAATTTGAAACAGCAGATATAATTATTTTTGCAACACCTATTTACTTTATGGGTGTGCCTGCACCATTCAAGGCATTGATTGACCGTTTTCAGCGTTACTATGAGGCTCGTTTCCGTCGTAATATGAAAAATCCTATTGAGAAACATCGTAAAGCAGCACTCATTGTTACAAGTGGCAGTGACGGTGAAATAGGATACGAGGTAATCAAGCATCAGTTGTTACAAGCATTTTCAGTGCTTAACATTGAACTTTGTGGTGCAACACTTGCACGGAATACAGATAAATGTGGTGTTGACAAAACAGATGTAGATAAGGCAAGAGCATTATATTGGAAGGTGAGATAAATGGCAGTAATTAAGGTTGATGTTAATAATTTTGCACAAGAGGTTTTAAAATCAGAAAAACCCGTGCTTCTCGATATGTATGCAGATTGGTGCGGACCCTGTATGATGATGGCACCTGAAATTGAAGCCTTTGCAGAGGAAACAGAAAAAGTAAAGGTTTGTAAACTCAATGTGGATGAGGCAACAGAATTGGCAATCACATTTGGTGTAATGAGTATCCCAACGGTCCTTTTATTCGAAAACGGACAGGAAGTAAAACGCTTTGTCGGTGCAAAAGAAAAACATCAGATAGCGGAATTTGTAGGTGAATAAGAAAAATCCCAAGGAGAATTTTCCTTGGGATTTTTTATGAATAATGATGAATTGAATAGAAAAATTGAATTTGTCGGTTTTTCTTTGATGCAGGTATTATTTTGCATTTATTCCGCAACAACCTTAACTATCTCACCTACATAAACTCTGTGGAAATCGTTATTAGCATAGTTTTTCATTATTGTTCCATCAATAAAACCATCGGGTTTCATATCCTGATATGCTAATTTCTTAAGCACAATATTCACTTTTGCTTGTTCATATCCTATCGCATTACCATAATCAACAGGCTTAAATCCTGTTTCAGCTATTTTGTCAATGTCACGACCCGATTTGCTACCACAAATGCCAAGTTCTTTTTTGTATTCGCCACCAAAGAAAGAAAGGGAAAAATAATCATTTTTCTCCATAAATTCGTAGGTGTATCTCTGAGGCCTTACAAAAACAAAGCAAACATCCTTGTTCCAGAGTTCACCAATTCCACCCCAACTTACCGTCATTGTATTGAAATTGTCCTTTGTTCCTGCTGTAAGTAATGCCCAGTCGTTGCTAATCATTTTAACAAAATTGTCTTTGAGTTCTCTTACATTGATTTCTTTTTTCATAGCCATCGTTCCTTAAAAAATATTATAGTAATTATATAATGAAAATCATAAAAATACAACAAAAACCGCAGATAAATACTGATTGTGTGCAAATTGTCGAAAACTCTTGTCGAACTGTACAAATTTTGAGATGAAAGTTTGTATAGTTATTTTTATTCTACACCTTTCTTTAATTATGTTTTTGTGATAATATAATAGCACTATTTTCAGCCATGTTGTGATGTGGCGTGTTTGAAGGATGTAAGATAATGGAATTCAGTGAAAGATTAAAGTATCTAAGATGCTCTAAAATTCCTACTATAACTCAAAAGGATTTGGCAAATGCCATCGGTGTTACTCAAAGAAAAATATCTTTTATGGAAACCGGCACAACAGAGCCATCATTAAAGGATATTAAAGCACTTTGTAAGTATTTCAGCGTTTCTGCCGATTATCTTCTTGGGTTGCCTAAAAATATGAACTTTCCGGAGTAGTATATGACAAAAAAAGAGCGTGCAATACTTCTTATTGAGGGTTTAAAAAAAGAATATCCCGATGCAATTTGTTCATTGACTGCTGATAATCCCTTTGAATTGCTTGTGGCAACAAGGCTTTCTGCACAGTGTACGGATGCTAGGGTTAATCTTGTTACACCTGCACTTTTCAGCAAATACAGGACTCTTGATGATTATGTAAATGCTGATGTTAAGGATATTGAGGATATTATCCACTCTTGCGGATTTTATCACGGAAAAGCTCGTGATATTATTGAAATGGCAAGGGGAGTCCGTGACCGTTTCGGTGGGGTAGTACCCGATAATATTGAAGACCTTACTTCCCTGCAGGGAGTTGGCAGAAAAACAGCCAATTTAATTGTTGGAGATGTCTATAAGAAACCTGCCGTTGTGGCAGATACACATTTAATAAGACTTACTAACAGAATGGGGCTTGTAAACACAAAGGACCCCAAAAAAGTTGAAATGGAGTTAAAGAAAATTCTTCCGCCTGAGGAGAGTAACGATTTTTGTCATCGTGCAGTCCTCCACGGCAGAGCGGTATGCACAGCACGAAAAGCGAATTGTGAAAATTGCTCATTAAATGATGTGTGTAAAAAGATAATATAGTTTTGGGTATAGTAAAAGCCTCACAAAGCCGATGCCTTGTGAGGCTTGTTTGATTATTTAACCCATTTTGCAACGGCTGTTTCAACAAGTTCTACAACCTTGTCAACGATTGCTTCGTCACCGTCCTGGAGATTGAGAAGTGGTTCTCTTACACCACCCAGCTGGAGTCCTGCTCTCTTTTTAAGAGCAGCCTTTGCTGTTGCGTACATATTGCCCTTAGTACTGCACATTGTGTAAATAACCTCGTTGATGTCGTCCTGCAATTTATATGCTTCTTTAACATCACCGGCTTTAATCATATTGTTAAGGGTAACAAAAAGTTCAGGCATAACACCATAAGTACCACCGATGCCACCTTCTGCACCAATCATACGACCACCGATAAACTGTTCGTCAGGACCGTTGAAAATAACAACTTCACGGTTGTTGAGTGCTGCCTGACGACGGAACATCTGAATGTCCTGAATCGGCATTGATGAGTTCTTAACACCAATTACTCTTGGATTTTTAAGCATTTCATCAAACAATGGCATTGTAAGTGCAACACCTGCAAGCTGTGGAATGTTGTAAATAACATAATCTGTATTTGGTGCTGCTGCAGAAATATCGTTCCAGTATTTTGCAATAGCTTTTTCAGGAAGTCTGAAATAAATTGGGGGGATTGTTGCGATAGCATCAACACCAAGGCTTTCAGCGTGACGAGCAAGCTCACAACTGTCCTTTGTATTGTTACAAGCAACATGAGCAATAATTGTAATTCTGCCCTTATTTGCTTCCATAACTGCCTCAAGTGTCTTTTTTCTGTCTTCAACACTTAAATAAATACATTCACCTGATGAACCGCCAACATAAAGGCCGTCAACACCTTTTTCAATAAGGAATTCAACTAATGCCTTTGTTCCGTCAACTGAAACATCACCATTTTCGTCATAACAAGCATAAAACGCCGGGATAACACCCTTGTATTTTTCAAGACTCATTTTAATTAACCTCTTTCTTCAATTTCTTTCATCATCTGGTCAAGCATAATAAGACAGCGTGGCACATGGAAAGGTCCTTTAAATGTTGAACCGATACAAGCAGGGAGAGTAGGATTACCGTCACGACGAAGATAACCGTACCATTCACCACATGGTGCTACTGCGAAATGGTCCTTTGTATAGTTGAACAGCTGATTAAATATTTTAAGATATTTTTCATCGTTTGTATCTCTGTATATCATCAAAGATGCAATAAGAGCCTCATTGTGTGGCCACCAGAGTTTCATATCGTGTTCGTAAGCCTCAGGTGGGTTGCCAAGGCAGTCAAAGAAATAGAGAATACCGCCAAAATCCTTGTCCCAGCCCTTTTCAAATGCCATATCAAAAATTTCAATAGCTTTTTTATGTAATTCCTTGTCACCTGTCTGATTTGCTCTTTCCATAAGGAACCAGCTGCATTCAATGTCGTGACCGGGATTAACAACTCGTCCTTCTGTAATGTTAAGACGAGGTGTACCGTCAAGAGAAACACTCTCAAGAGTACAACCTAAATCTTTCTTAACGTGATATTTGAAAATATCAGCAACACATTCATCTGCACGGCTGTTGTAAAGGTCAGCATTTTCAGGGTCAACACGAAGAAGCACGGATGTAACATTGAGTAAAATCATTGGAATACCAAGTGCACGACCTGTACGAGTTTCAGGTTCAGTCTTTGGACCAAGACCTGTCGGGTCAGCCATACCGTGATTAAGATTCCAATACATATCGTATGCTTTTCTTGCTCTCTCCAAATGCTCTTTCTCGCCTGTGATGCCGTAATATTCAGCATTTGCGATACAATAAAATGCCTCTGAATAGCAATATCTTCTCTGACGAAGTGGTTTGCCATCTTCTGTAACCGTAAAATAGAGTCTGCCGTCAGCATTTTTGTTTACACAGTAGTTTTCAAGGAAATCAAGACAACTCTTTGACGCATCAAGCCATTCCTGCTTTACACCGTAAACATGGCAAAGATATGAAAAAATCCATCCGCATCTTCCCTGCATCCACACGCTTTTGTCAGTTGAAAAAACTTTTCCGTTTTTATCAAGACAAGTGTAAACGCCACCGTGAACTTTATCCATACCATTCTGAAGCCAGAAATCGGCAACACTGTTGAGTTCGTCTAAAACCCATTGTCTTTGTTCTTGAAGGTTCATATTTTTCACCTCATAAAATCAATAAAATATAAAGAAATTGTAGCACATAAAAAATGCTTTGTAAAGAAAGAGTAGCAAAAAATACCATTTTTTATAAGTGTAATATTTTTTTTGAAAAAGTTAAAATTATTTGTAAAAAGATGTTGACAAAACAAAACTCTTATATTATAATAACAAAGCCGTCAATACGGCGGCTACATGGCGGCATAGCTTAGTTGGCTAGAGCGTCCGGTTCATACCCGGAAGGTCACAGGTTCAAGTCCCGTTGCCGCTACCAAATATGGCCCGGTGGTCAAGCGGTTAAGACACCGCCCTTTCACGGCGGTAACACGGGTTCGATTCCCGTCCGGGTCACCATAGTAACAGTCCACAAGATGGACTGTTATTTTTTGTTTTAGTTAATGATAAAAGAATCGAACCCGTGAGGGTTTTGGCGTTAAGAAAACAATCCGGTGGATTGTTTTTAGACAAAAGTGGTGAAGGCGTGAGCCGAGCCGTTAGTATGCAAGGCGAAGCCGAAGCAGACGGTCGATTCCCGTCCGGGTCACCATAGTAACAGTCCACATAGTGGGCTGTTATTTTTTTGTGAACTAACTATTCTTCCAACTGCAATATGTTTTCTGAAATTTCTTTAAACACGGGAGCACAATCGTTAGCTCCTGAAATTCCATCCTCCTTGAAGATGGTAACAACATAGTTTTTTTCATTTGCTGTGAAATATCCGCAAAACCAAGTGTGGTTGATTTCCCTGCCATTTTCATACCGACCGCTTTGAGCAGTCGCAGTTTTTCCACGATTTGAAATGAGTGCAGAAAAAGCCTTGCTTCCGTTACCGTTGGTAACAACACTTTTCAAATAAGAGTCAATTTTCTCTGCTGTTGTGCTGTTTATTATTCTGTACCTTTCAGGAAGTTTCACCATTTGAATTGCATTTCCGTTTTCATCAATAATTGCTTTCATAAGGGTTGGCGGACGATAAAAACCACCGCTTGCGAAAACGGAATACGCAACCGCCATTTGCAGTGGGCTTGCTAACAAATCGCCCTGACCAAAAGAGAGATTAGCAAGTGATTGTGGCGATTTTACAGTATCCGTAGTAGGGAGATTTCCACCATTCAGATTGAAATTGTCTGCCAACTCAACTTCTTTTCCGAAGCCGAAGTCAGAACATAATGAAATGATTTTATCCACTCCGATTTTCTGCCCGAGGGCGATAAAATATGTGTTACATGACTTTTCCATAGCAGTTCTCATATTAACTTCGTCGTGAGCAGTGTGATTACTGCAATTAAAGCTATGATTTCCAATCCTTATAGTACCTGTACAGTTGTGACTGAGATTGATGTTGCTTTCAATCCCTGCTGCAGCGACGAAAGGCTTGAAAATTGACCCCACAGCATAGGGTGTGATGGCACGGTTTATAAAGGGCTCTCCCTTTTCATTAAGATTAGCACCTACATTCTTAGGATTAAACACGGGAATGGATGCTGATGCTAAAATTTCATTTGTGCTCCCATCTAGAATTACAACTGCCCCCTTGTTGATATTGTTATTTTCAAGGGCATTTTCTGCAATTCTCTGAATTCGCAAATCAGTGGTCAACTGAATTCCTGCAGGGGATAGGTAGTTTTCATTTTTAACACTTATTCCCTCACCAAAAAGCACATTCCCAAGGGCATCAACACTCCATATAGCCTTTAATTTGCCACTTTGACGGTCTAAAAGCGAATTGTATGCTTTTTCAAGGCCCATAACTCCCATGCCATTTTCGTCGAGATGACCCATCAGATGCACCATTGGCTGGTTTTCTGCGTAACGATTTGTAATATGAAAAGATTTTATATCATTTTTGTTAAACTCAACAGAGGTTTTAAAAATTCCGATTTTGCCATCTTGTAAGGTACTGTATAAAGCCTTTTTGTCACTCTCAGGGGCATAAATGTTAATGAAGTTCAGGGAGTTGACAGTTGGCAGACACACAGCAAAATTTTCGCTTTCGCAATTCACGATTTTATCCATATTCCTGTCATAAATCATACCTCTTGAGGTGCTGAGAATATGGGATTTTGTGCTTTGAGAGTTTTCCACAGCTTTATTATCCATATCTGCAATAATAATCCCGAGGTTTACTATAAGCAGTCCTAAAAAAATGCAAAGAGTAAAAAATGCGAGATAAGTCCTTTTAAACATAAAAAATCACCCGTGTTGAGTTTTGACACGAGTGATTATTTTTAAACTGTTTTACGCTTTCTTTTTAAACTTTTCAGCCAAGTCAAATTGGGCAAATTTTGTGTTTTCTGTTTTTTTCATAATCGCCTTCATAATGAGGTAACCCATAATACCGGCAAATACACCAACACAAACACCACCAAGTACATCTGTTACATAGTGTACCATAAGGTAAATTCTTGAAAGACCAACAAGAACTGAAATAACAGGGAAAATCCAGCTGTATTTTTTGTTTAGTACCAGGAAAGCGGCTATACCTAATTCAAAAGCAGCAGTTGTGTGACCTGAAGGGAAGGATTTGTCGCTTTCCACATGTGCACCTGCAAATTCATACCATTTCATAAATAATGGGTTATCAGCATAGTAGACATAAGGACGAGGACGAGCAAAAAGTGGCTTCATAACAAGGTTTGTAAGAAGAGTTCCCACAAGAACGGCAAAGAGAATTGCCATACCAAATTTGCGTGTCTTTTTGAATGGAATTAAAAGAGCACCCAGAACTGCCATTGGTGTAACAAATTCGGAACCACCAAAGAAGGTGATGAAGTTTGCAACAATGTTCATTGCAGCACTTTGAATCTGTTCACCAAAGAATGTGAATACGCTCATATCGAATGAGTCAAAAATTGAAAAATCCATATCCAATCTCCTTTGTTAAACTTTATGTGAACATTTTACAATATTCTTTTACCATTTTCAACCCTCAATTCAGTATTCAGATTTTTATTGGATAAAACATAAAAAACACCGGTTGGAATTTGGAAAAAAAGGAGAAATTTAAAATTAAGATTGAAAAGGAGAAAAATAAGTGATACTATATGTTTGTAATGTATCTGAAAGGGGTTCATAAAATGAAAAAGTTTATAGCAATTCTCCTTGTTGTTGCTATGGTTGTGCCTATGGCATTGATTCCTGCATCTGCAAGTGAAGAAACTCCTGAAATCACTACTGCATCCAATATTGAAAGTGCTTTTGCAGATGGTGAAAACAGCCTTGTTGTTTTTGTAACAGGTATCGGACAGAGTTATTCCTATCTCTTTGACGAAAGTTATACAGAGGAAGGTGCCTTTGAAAATGGCACTCTTCAGGATTTTGACAACTACGCTCCTCTTATTGCGAAAGGCGAGTATAACACAAGATGGAATCTATTTAATTCAATGGATGAAGCATTTTCAGATGAGTCAACAATCGGTGCTATAGCCCGTGTTGTCGGTGACCTCCTCACATCTGCATTCATAAGAAACTGCATAATAGACGAGGAAGATGTTAAGACAATCGTTCGCAATCTCTTTAAATTCAACCTTGTTGACGAAGAGGGTAATCCTCATCCGAGAGTTGTAACTCCAAGATACACAATGCCTGTTTCTGAGTATCCTTGGGCAGAGGGTGAAGACGGTGAAATGCGTAGTGAAGCAAGGGAACGTTTCTATTCTTCTATTCCTTGCGAGGATATTGCAAAAGAGAAGTTTGGCGAAAACTATGAAGATTATCTCTATGTTTTCAACTATAACGCATTCTCCTACACATCAAAGAATATCAGCGGACTTCACAACTTTATTGAAACAATTCTTGCAAATAATAAAGTAGGGGCAAAGGATGTTGTACTTGTTCCTATGAGTATGGGTGCATCTATTACAACTGCTTATATTGATGCGTATCCTACAAAAGCTGAAAACCACATAAAGAGAGTTGTAGGTATTGTTGGTGCGTGGGATGGCACAGAGGTTATTGCTGACTTGCTTACTCAGAGTTATTGCGATATGTCTGCAGACCTTTTTTACAATGGGTTAATCAGCGACCTTGTTGGTGAGCCTTGGGGATATCTTATAAATATTGCACTTCGTATGGCTCCAAAGCAGGTTCTTCGTGATTTTATTGATATGGCATTAAGGGCTCTTTCTACCGAACTTTTCGGAACAACCCCTTCACTTAGCAATATGATTCCTCTTGCAAGATATGAAGAAGCTATGGAAACAAATTTCATAAAGTCCGATGTTGTAAAAAAAGAGGTTGAGGCTTTTTATGAAGCGAAAGCAAGACTGCACGAAAATATTGCAAATCTTCAGGCTGAGGGAGTAACTTTCTCATTTATCGCAGGTTATGGTCTTACATTCGGTGCTTGTACACCGGATTACAGCCTTTTCGGATTTATGAAGAGTGCACCTACCACAAACTCTGATGAGATTATCAATATCGATTCGACTGCTCCCGGAACATCTTTCGTCCCGTTTGGCACAAGATTTGAAGATACTGAAGGCAGAGAACTCTCACCTGACGGCTCAATTGATATTTCAACTTGTCTTTATAAGGATTCAACATGGTATTTCTATGAGCAGAAGCACGAGCTTGAGCACAACAACACGGCTCTTTCTCTTGCTCTTAACCTTGCAACAGGCCATGTAACAACAGTTGACAGTTGTGATGACCCAAATGGAGAGTACTATTATCCACAGTTCAACGAGGCAAGAAATTTAAAACCTCTTAAGTGGTGTAAGGAAGACCTCGAGATATATTGTGAAGAAACAGGATATGTTCTCACTGCAGAGAATAATGCAGTTCTTGCCCAAGCAGAGGAAATGACAAAGAGAACAGTTAATGATTTTGACAAAGATAATGAGATAATTGATAATGTTCACAATATGCTTGTTGAAATCGGTGTTTATGAGCCGGATGCAGAACCAAGTGATGCAGAAAAGCTTCTCAATGTGGGTCTTAAAGGACTTAATGATGTGGTATATCTTGTGTTCGGTGCAAAGGGATTCTTCGATTTTGAATTACCTAAAATAAAGTAAGAATATAATAAAAAAGATGTCTTAATCAGGAATTTATGGTGAAAGCAGTTTTAATCCATATAGTTTCCATTCAGACAAAATGATAAAACCTCGCAAGGCTTTCTTGCGAGGTTTTTTAGTTGCAGTCAATAAGGTGTTTTGAGCATCTTTAAAATTCAATTTCAGCAGTAATCATAAAATGGTCAGATACATAGGAGTTATCCCATTTCTCGTCTTGAACTGCATAATCCTTTACAGTGACATCACTACTTGTAAATATGAAATCGATAGGCTTGTCTTCAAGTGATTTGCCCCATCCGTGGTAAGTGGCAGTCGTTTTACCGTTTTCAGATGTATCATAGGCATTCACAAAACCTTTGTCTTTAAGTGCTTTAATTGCAAGCCCGTCGGGATACTGGTTAAAGTCCCCTGTTATTACTGTTGTAATCTCACCATATCTTGATTTTATTTCTTCCGTTTTTTCCGCAATAAGCTTTCCGCCTAAATCCTGTGCTTCAGTACTTACGTGGTCAAGGTGAGTATTGAAATGTGTCAATAATCTGCCGGTTGTTTTGTTTTTAAGTACTACAAAAGAGCAGATTCTGTAACAAGCAGCATTTTCATATTTTGATTCTTTTTCAGGCGTATTGGAAATCCAAAATGTACCGCTATCAACCACTTCAAACTTTTCTTTGAGATAGAAAATACCGCTCATTTCAGATTTTTCTTCCTTGTCGTCCCCACCGCGTTTAACTCCGTAATAAGCATACTGTGGCAAAAGTTCTTCCATTTTTTCTTGCCAGATGCTATTAAACTCCTGCACGCCTAAAACATCAGGTAAATAATAATTGATTTGTTGTGCAAACAGATGAGCACGACGGGTTGTGTATGTACCTTTAATGAATTCACCCCAAGGTGATGCAGTATTGTAGCTTGCAACAAGCAGGGTATCGTTATTCTTTATTCTTCTGTCAGCGGACATTATTTTTACATCAGGTTTCATTGGAAACAGTCCGAAAAACACACCGGTTGCAACACCTAATGCTGATACCAATGCAACAGAAGATATAATGATTGTTTTAATCTTTTTATTCATAATAGCTTTCCTTCCATAACAGCAATTTTTGCGATAAATTCAAATTTGTTTTCCATAAATAATTTATCACAAAAATAAAGTACGGTCAACTGTATTGTAAATCGTAAATTTTTGTGGTAATATATCAGTTGGTGTATTTTAATTTTTGTAATATGGAGAAATATCATGAAAATCGTTATTGTCGGTGACGGAAAAGTTGGTGCAACACTTGTTGAACATCTTTCAATGGAAGGCCATGATGTTGTTGTTATTGACAGAAGCCAAAAGGTTCTTGAACAAATGGTAAACTCATACGATGTTATGGGTGTATGCGGAAATGGTGCAAGTTATGAGGTGCAGATTGAGGCAGGAGTTGCGGATTCCCATCTTTTTATTGCCGCCACATCTTCTGATGAATTGAATATTTTGTGTTGCCTTATGGCAAAAAAAGTAGGCACTCAGCATACTGTTGCAAGAGTGAGAAATCCTGATTATCTTAAGCAGACACACTTCTTCAAGGATGAATTGGGACTCAGCTTAATTGTTAACCCTGAATTTGATGCGGCTAATGAGATTGCAAAGGTATTGCGTTTTCCAAATGCTATCAATATTGAAACATTTTATCGTGGTCTTGTTGACCTTGCAGAAATCAAACTTGGAAACGATAATCCATTATGCAATATGCAGATTATGGATATCTTTAAAAAGTTCAATACAAAGGTCCTCATTTGTGCTGTGCAACGCAAAAATGAGGTTATTATCCCTCGTGGTGATTTTATACTTCAGGCAGGCGACAGAATTCACATTACTGCTCCCCGTGGCATACTTGTAAGCTTTATGAAACAATTAAAGATTTACAAGCACAGAACAAAGGATATTATGATTACAGGTGGCGGAAAATTAGGCTATTACCTTGCACGACAGCTTTCCGAAACCGGGGGATATAATGTTAAAATCATCGAAGCTGATGAAAAACGATGCGAACATCTTTGCGAAATATTACCTGATGTAAATGTTGTTCACGGCGATGGTACTGACCGTGCTGTATTGCTTGAACAAGGTATTGAAGGGCAGGATGCTTTTGTTGCCCTTACTACTATTGACGAAGAAAACATCATCTCTGCTATGTATGCCTCTTCGTTGGGAATCGGTAAAACTGTTGCAAAGGTAAACCGTGTGTCCTACGAGGTGCTTGAAAGCATAGGTATGGACAGTGCAATATCTTCAAAGGCAATTGCAGCCAACAGAATTATTGCCTATGTCCGTGCTATTGAAAATTCGGGAGAAGAATCAAGTGTTCAGACACTTTACAAGCTTGTTGGCGGTCAGGTCGAGGCACTTGAATTTAAAATTTCATCGGATTTCCGTGGTGTTGATGTTCCACTTAAAGATTTGGAATTAAAAAAGGATACTCTTATTGCCTGTATTATCAGACATCATAAGGTTCTTTTCCCGGGCGGTAATGACTGCATTGAAAAGGATGATAGTGTTGTAGTTGTCACAAAAGCAAATCATATAAGCAGTATTAACGAAATTTTTGAGTAAGGCGAAAACAAATGAATTATAAAATGGTATTAAGAACGGTGGGCAGACTTCTTTGGGCAGAGGCATTTTTTCTCATTTTTCCAATGTTTGTGTCACTATACTACAAAGAAAATCTTTTGCATATTTATTTAATAGTTATTGGGCTTTTATTGGGTATTGGTGCACTAATGAATATGGTCAAACCTAAAAAACGCACAATCTATGCCCGCGAAGGTTTTGTTATTGTTTCTATTTCCTGGGTTCTGCTTTCGTTTTTCGGAGCACTCCCATTTGTTATTTCTCACGAAATACCATCAATAGTTGATGCGTTTTTTGAAACAGTTTCAGGATTTACAACTACGGGTGCAACAATTCTTACAGATATTGAGGCTATGCCTAAAAGCTTGCTTTTCTGGCGTGCTTTTACTCACTGGATTGGCGGTATGGGAATTCTGATGTTTGTTCTGGCATTTCTTCCCCAAAAGGATATGCAGTCAATGCACATAATGCGTGCGGAAGTACCGGGACCCAGTGTGGGGAAACTTGTTTCTAAAGCAACTATAACTGCACGAATTTTGTATATTATTTACACCGTACTTACCATAGCTGAAATAATTGCATTATTTTGCTGCAAAATGCCATTATTTGATAGTGTTACTACCGCATTTGCAACAGCCGGTACGGGTGGATTTTCAGTTAAAAATGCAAGCATCGCAGCATACAACAGCTTATCCATTGAAATGGTATGCACATTGTTTATGTTGATTTTTGGTGTTAACTTTAATCTTTTTTATCTTGTTATCATCAAGCAATTCAAACGTGCATTCAAAAGTGAAGAACTTTGGACCTATATAGGAATTGTTGCTGTGTCAATAGGTATAATCACAATGAATATTATGCCTCTCGCAGGCTCTTTTGGTAATGCTTTAAGGCAAGCAGGGTTCCAGGTGGCAGCCATTATAACTACAACGGGCTTTGTAACCGCCGACTTCAATACATGGCCTATCCTTTCTCAGTTTATTCTGATTACTTTAATGTTTATAGGTGCCTGTTCCGGCTCAACAGGTGGCGGATTAAAGGTAGGACGAATTATTATTCTTTTCAAATCAGCAATCAGAGAGTTAAAACGTGCTATCAACCCGAGAAAAGTACAAGCTCTTCGCCTTGACAATGTAGCACTTGATAAGGAAACAACTTCAGCAACCTGCATTTATTTTGTTATATATATGATGGTAACTGCGGTTTCCATATTGTTGGTTTCGCTTAATAACCTTGATTTCACCACAACATTTTCATCCGTCATAACTTGCATCAATAATGTTGGACCGGGCTTATCTATGGTAGGACCGGTTGAGAATTTCAGTAACCTGTCCGTGTTGACGAAGTTGGTTTTGGCAACGGATATGCTTATAGGCAGACTTGAGGTTCTCCCTATGATTATATTATTCATTCCATCAACTTGGAAAAAAAGTACTTAAGGAAAAATCCTTAAGTACTTTTTATATCATCTTTTCAAGCTTATTTCGATTTGCAACAACAATAAGCTTCATTGTTTGTTCAAGTGGTTTATTCGGGTCAATTTCCGTTGTAACATCGTTATCCTGCTGAATTGCAATTACATTGATTGAGTATTTCTTTCGCAAATTAAGTTTAATCAGGTTTTTGCCTACCCACTCAGGCTTAACATCTATTTCAACAAGAGAAATATTGCTTGTAAGTTCAAGGATGTCAACAAAGCCTGAACTTAAAAGATTTTTTGCCAATCGCGTTCCGGCCTCATTTTCAGGTAATACAACCTTGTCAGCACCAACCTTACTTAAAATTTTGCAGTGCATTTCATTTGCACATTTGGTGATTACAGTTTTTACACCCATATCTTTGCAGAGAGTAGTCGCCATAACGCTGGTTTCAAGGTTGCTTGCAACGGCTACAATGGCTACATCTATATTTGATATACCTAACTGTTTGATAGCGTCGGCATCAGTTATATCGGCACACCTGCAAATAGGAAATTCGTCAACAATATCATTGATAAGTTGTTCATCTGAATCCACAACAAGCACATCTGCACCATTTTCAACGAGCTCCTTCGCAACCGCGTATCCATACCTGCCTAATCCGAGGACAGCATAAGAGTTTTTTGTCTTCATATTTTTCCTTTCCTGAGTACAAACTAACCAATGTTAATTTCCTCATATGGTATTTTTACCGTATTCCAGTTTTCTTTTTTTACATTAAGCACAAGTGCTAAAGATATGGGGCCTACTCGACCAAGATACATAGTAGCGATTATTATTAACTTGCCCCAGACATTTAATGTTGCTGTAAGATTACGTGTTAATCCTACAGTAGCAGTGGCACTTATAGTCTCATACAAAATATCAATAAGAGGTGCGTTTGTCACGCAGGATAGAAGTATTGTGGATACAAACATAATCCCAAAGGACAAGCTACATACTGCTATTGCTTTTTTTACAGCCTTTTGATGTATTGAACGATTAAAAACAGTAATTTCATTTTTATTCTTTATCATTGATGATGCTGTAATTAACAACACGGCAATTGTGACCGTTTTTATACCACCTGCCGTGCCTACTGGTGAACCACCTATAAACATCAGAAGCATTGAAACAATTGCCGAAGCATTTGTCAGATTTTCTTGCGGAACAGTCGCAAACCCTGCTGTTCTTGTTGTAACAGACTGAAAAAACGACATTTGTAATTTATCAAAAAATGTGCATTCACCCAAAGTCAGCGGATTATTGTATTCAAAAATAAAGAACGCCAATGCACCTGATAGAGTGAGAAAAACAGTCATCCATATTGCAATTTTGCTGTGGAGAGTAAGTCTTTTAAAACAATGTAATCCCTGTTTTTTGGAAAGTGCTGATACACGGATTAAATCCCACCATACGACATACCCAATACCTCCAACGATAATCAACATAGAGGTTGTAATATTTATTAGCGGGTTTTGTGCATAATTACATAAACTGTTTTCCGCTATTATGTCAATTCCTGCATTACAAAATGCAGAAACAGAATTAAATATTGAAATCCAAATGCCACGGACACCAAACTCAGGCACAAATACCGTCATATACAGTAACGCACCAACAGCTTCAACAATAAATGTTCCCGTAATTACTTTTTTTACAAATTTTACAATACCCGAAACAGTATTAAGGTTAAATGCATCCTGAAGCAACAAACGGTCCGTAATACCTATTTTTTTGTGAATTGCAATCATAAAACCCGAAATAACAGTAATTATGCCTAACCCGCCTAATTGTATAAGGCACAATATTACAAATTGACCGAAAGTGCTCCATGTGGTAATAGTGGGCAAGGTTACAAGTCCTGTTACACAGGTTGCGGTTGTTGCTGTAAACAGTGCATCAAGATAGGATACTTTTATTCCATTTGTCGCACTTATTGGTAATGCGAGAAGCACACTGCCTAACAGAATTACCGCCAAAAAACTGAGCATTATGGTCTGTGTTGTTGATAGTTTAATGCGAATTTTCTTCATAAAAAGATTCCCTAATATTAAAACTGGTTTTTTCTCTTGTTTTTGCAATAGTTTTCAATTATAATATTGATGAGATAATTATAACATAAAAAGTTTTTTATATCAATAAAATATATTACTAAAAAATATGAGAGGCAATTATGTTACCTAAAAGAGTCTATGCGAAAATAAACCTTGATAACATCAAGAAAAACATCTGCACTGTCCGCCGGAAATTTGGTGACGGTGTTAAAGTTATGGGTATAGTCAAGGCTAATGCTTATGGTCATGGTGTTATTGAAGTTGCAAGAGCTATGGAAGAAGCAGGGGTTGGTTTTTTTGGTGTTGCAGCCATTGACGAAGCACTTGAATTGCGTCAGAATAAAATTGAAACTCCCATCCTTATTTTAGGTCAGATTTTCATTCAGGACTATGTTTCTGCCATTGAAAACAATATAACCTGCACAGTCGCAGATGCTGATACTGCACAAAGACTTTCTGCTACGGCAATAAGCATTGGGAAAAAAGCCGATGTTCACATTAAAATTGATACAGGTATGGGCAGAATAGGTTTTCAGACTGATGAAAATGGTTACAATGAGGTTAAATCTCTTTTCGACCTTAAGGGGCTTAATATTACAGGCATTTTTACACATTTTGCATGTGCTGATATGGAAGATAAATCATTCACCGAAAACCAAAAAAAGAAATTCCTTGATTTTACTGAGAAACTCATAAGCGAGGGCTATTCATTCCCAATTCGTCACATGTACAACAGTGCAGCTGTACTTGATTTAGACGGTTATTCAGGGGAAATGGTCCGTTGCGGAATTATGGCTTACGGACTATATCCGTCAGATGAGGTGAGCAAGGAGATAAAACTGTATCCTGCCCTTGAATTTAAAAGCAGCATTTCCTTTGTCAAGGATGTAAAAAAAGGCTTCACTGTTAGTTACGGCTCAACCTTTGTTACTGACAGAGATATGAAAATTGCTACTGTACCCGTAGGTTATGCCGATGGTTATCCTCGTTACCTTTCAAGTAAGGGCGAGGTTATAGTCAACGGTGTCCGTTGCAAGATTATCGGCAGAATATGTATGGACCAGTTTATGATTGATGCGTCCCATATTCCCGATATTAAAATCGGTGATGAAGTAACGCTTATCGGTACACAAGGAAACGAAACCATTACTGTTGAAGATGTTTCCGACTATGAATATCGCTTTAATTATGAGTTGTGTTGCTTGTTAACTCCACGAGTTCAACGAATTTATATTAAAGACGGAAAAGTAATTGAATAGACAGAAAAATGGCGAGAGAAAAACTCTCGCCATTTCTTATAATATAACCATATTTAATCTTAAATTATAATCTTGATGCTGCAGCCTTATCAAGGAAGATATGAACATCAGGATGAAGCTGTAAAACTGATGCGGGGCAGGATGGTGAAATATCACCATTAACAAGACCGTAAATAGCATCAGATTTAGAGCGACCTGTTGCAATAAGAATAATCTGCTTTGACTTCATAATTGAAACAGTACCCATTGTGAGTGCATAATTTGGCATTGGGTTTTCGTCAAAATAAACTGAATTAGCATCAATTGTGCTTTGTGTAAGACGAACCTTAAATGAACCCTTAGTGAATTTATTTGCCGGTTCATTAAACCCTATATGGCCGTTTCTGCCAACACCTAAAAGCTGAATATCAATTTTATTCTCTGTGAGCAAATCGTCATAACGCTGACATTCTGCATCTGCATCTTCTGCGTTACCGTTTAAGAAATTAACATTTTCTTCTTTAACATCAATGTGATTAAAGAGATTTTCGTGCATAAATGTATAATAACTATTCTTGTCCTCAACAGGCAAATCACAATATTCATCAAGGTTGAAAGTTTTAATATCCTTAAAACTTACTTTACCTTTTTGGTATGCCTTAATAAGACTCTTGTATGTAGGCACAGGTGAAGCACCTGTTGCAAAGCCTAAAACTGAATCCGGTTTTTCGTTAACTTGTTCAATAATCAAATTGGCAACTGCCTTGCCGATTTCTTCAGCATTGTTAAAAATATGAAGAATCATTTTTCGCACCTTCTCTTAAACTATTTGAAACTATATTTTATCATATTGTTGGAAAAATGCAACACATTTTAAAAAGATTTGCATTTTTCTAACATTCATTTCTTGGAGTTAACCAATTTGTCCACAGAATTATGTAACAGGGCTGTCAGTAAGTATGTTAAAACAACACCATAAAAACCGATGACCTCATCTGCACCATAAAAATAACTTACAATTAAACAAATAAGAAAAACCAAACGATTTAACACAGCAAATGCACGGATTTTTCGGATAGCCTTTTCGCCAACAGAGAAAAGAGATACAATAATCTCAAATAATGAAAAAAGAATAATACATATCATTGTAACGACAGGTAATAAATATGATTTATCCGAAAGAATTTGGTTAAGTGGTAAACTGCCGTTAATTATTCCCATAATAACGCTGATAAGTGAGATGCTTGTTCTGTCAGCAGATTTGAAAGTAGGCAAGCACATCCACAAAAGTGGTGAGAACATCAGCACAAAGCGAATTATCTGTAAAGGTCCGCCAAAAGCAGAGATTTTAATGTTGTTAAGCATTTTGTCAACGGCTTCCTGTTCCTTCATAGCCTGTTCATGGTCTGCTTGAAGTCGTTTGTCCAATTCATAATAAACAAGATTTGTGTTGCATTTAGGACAGTTTTGTTTCATATAGAACGGAGAAAGTTTTTCGTTACACTTTGGGCATTTGTTACTCATTTTCGCCACCTCCTGAAACTTGTGCAGAAAGAACTTTTCTGCGTTCTGCTATTTCCTCACGAACCTGTTGAAGTTTGTCGCCTGTAAGGTCGTACCAAATATACGGAATAAGCGGAAGAAGACCTAAAATCGCAGGTGCTAATGTGAACATTCCCCATATAAGAGTATCCGTGTAAGAATAAGCCTTAACAGTCATTGTTTCCGTTGCACTGATTTCAACGAATGAAAGACCGATAACAGGAAGAAGGAAGTTGCCTATTGTACCTGAAATTGAGCCTGTAAGCTTACCAACGAATGTAAGTACAGAGAAGGAAACACCTTCATTTCTTTCCCCGGTTTTCCATTCCATATAGTCAATGGTGTCACCAATCATTTCGGTTGGAATAACCATATTGATTGTGTTGAAGAAACTGAAAAGGAGATTTTGTACCATAAGCAAAGGTACAACAACCCAAAGATTTGTAAAACACTTAACACCAACAAGGAACACCACGATTCCGCAAACAAGTCTTACAAAACCGTTAAGGAAGATAATCTGTCTGTTGTCAAACTTTTGTTTTACTTTTGGAATAAGCAAGTATGTAATAAAACCTAAAATTGTACCGGGAAGTGCAATGACAATAGTGAGCGAGTTCATTTGCACAACCTCGGAATAGTAATATGCCTGGAAGAAACCACCGATTCCACCGATTGCACCAAGTACATTACCGATAACAATCAAGAGTAAAGGTTTGTTTTTAATAAGAGCCTTAAATCCATCAAGAATACTTGGCTCTTTAATTGTCTGGACAACTCTTTCCTTTGTGCAGAAACCTGCTAACGAGAATAGTCCCATACCATAGGTTGCTGAGATAATGGACATAAGTAAGAACACCTGAGAGAGGGAAAGCGGGATTTTGCCGTTGTTGCTTAAATCCATCAGGACAGTAAGAATTGGTGTTGAAATACCACCAAGGATACCTGAAATGAATCTCGCAGAAGAAATAACTCTTGTTCTGTCAGAAGGTGAGGGGCTTATTGCGGCACTCATTCCCCAAAAAGGAACATCACCCAATGTGTAGAAAAGTTCCCAGAAAAAGTATGTGACAAACATATAAATAATTTTTGAAACATCCGTAACCTTGTCACCAAGAAGTTCCGGTCCTGCAAACAGTAATATTGTTGCAATACCCAAGGGGATTGGTACGATTAAAAGGTAAGGACGGAGTTTGCCGTATCTTGTTCGTGTTTTGTCAACGATTGTGCCCATAAGTGGGTCGTTGAAGGTATCCCAAAGGCCTAAAAAGAGCATCATCGCGGCAACAGCTGCAGGTGGTACACCAAATACTTTTGTAAAGAAAAGTGAGAGATAACTACCTGCAATAATGTTATAACCAAAGCATTGACCAGCGTTTGCAATACCGTAGGCCAAGGTTTCCTTGACACCTACATAACGGATGTCACCTTTATTTTCAGCCATAGTTTATTTTCTCCTTCCTTTATTTCTGTGTTTGATTGCTCCACCTTTATCGTTGAGTAAATAAGAATTTTTGCTGTTTAAATATATGAGTTTTTCTTTTGCGTTTTCTCTGTAGTCAAAAATTCTGCCTTCGATTCTATCATAGAGGTCACAAGCAATTGCACAGGTTTCCTTTTCTGTATCAGCTACAACAGAGAGCACGAGAATATCGCGGTCAACCGGGAAGGTGACAACTCGCTTACCGGCTGCGTCAACCTCAATATGCCAGAAGAATAACTGCTGACACTGTGCATCACCTTTTTCTGTGTGTGAGTGGGTGAATTCGTAAGCTAATTTGCCCTGTTTTGTATATGCAACTTCTTTAAAATCGTACAAATCCCAACCTGCATAGTATTCAGTAATATCATTTACTTTGTATGCCCAGTCATTGATTTTAATGCACTTGTCACCGTTAAGAGAAGCCATAAGAATATGAACTTTCTTTGTGTTTTCAGGAAGAATAAGACTTTGACCGCCACAAAGCATACCCTTGTCATTCTTTGGCAAACGGAATCTAACACCGTTTGAAGAAACCGTTTCAGGTGTGATTTCAACAGGGATTGTTTTGTTTATTACAGGCAATTCACCCGATGGCTTTGCATTTGTTGAGAATGCAGTAATATTACCTGAAATATCAACATTGAATTTTGTTTCTGCAGTTTTCTCTGCTTTTTTAACCCTGAGGGCAAAAGACCTGATTTCATAAGGCTTTAAGTCAAATACAAGTTTACCATCTGTAAGTGGGAAATCAGAAATATGTTCTTCAGAAGCAAAGATTTCTCTTGCAGAAAGGATTTCAGTATTGAGTGCGATTGTAACATCTTTTTGTGCCTTCTTTTCGCTTTCGCCGATACGCAGGATAATTTCATCGCTGTTTTCAGCCTTTTTAACTGCACGCAAAATCGCATTTCCTGAAAGTGAGCCAAAGGAATATTCGCTATATTCACCCTCGTGCTTTGAAACAATGAAAGTCGCCATTGGCATTACAAAGTTTCGAGCAATTGTCTGTGTATCGTGTGCAACTGTGCCTTGGTGTGAGAAAATAGCATAGGAATATCTGTTAAGACCCAATTCCATCATTGACTGCATACTGTCAACCTTGTAGTTTTTAAGCGGAGTATGCATAAGAGTAAGACGGAGAGTGTTGTCATCAAATTTGTCCCAACCGTATTTACATTCACTGATAACAGAAACGCCAAAGTCACCACTGTTGTCAGTAATATCTGCCCATTTCTGTGCAGGGACTTCAAAAAGCTTGTCATTCATATTTCCACGCTTGATTGCACCAAGACCTAAGTCGTAAGTCGCAACGGGACTTTGGGCAGTGAATGAGAAAATCTCTTTTGCAAGATGTCGTTTACTACGCCATTCTGTTTCGTTATAAACTTCAACTACCTTACCACCGCGACTTAAAGCCACAATGGAAGTGAATGTGCTGTCGCCAAAGGTTTTTACAATTTCAAGTGCAACTCTGCAAGGACCGTTTTCAACAACTCGGATTCTCTTGATTTTAGTTGTGTTTTGTGGCTCACGGTTCAATTCTTCAAAGTTTAATTCCCATGCAGGCCAACTACTGCTGCCGTTGTAGTCGAAAATGCCGGTTGTGATTGGCTTTTTAAGAATTTCTTTGCCCATTTCTTTATCAAAGACAGAAGAAATATCACCGTTGCTGTTAAACTGAACAAAGTATTTCTCATTTTCAAGTTTGGTAATTGATGCAGAAAGTTTAGATTTAATGGTGCATTTTCTGTTTCTGAGGTCAAACACTTTGTATCCCATAGCAGGAATTGTTACACATATAAGGACCGTTGTGAAGCCATTTTTAACATCTGTAATCTGTGCAGGATATTCTTTTTCATTTTTGTCAAGTACAGTAATGTTTCTGCCACAGAGATTTGAAGGGATTTTAACAGTTACAATACCTGTGCGTTCATATTCCATAGGATTGTTAACAACAACCGCAGTACCTTTTACAAAGGCTGTATCAAGGTTTTTAGCAATAGATTTTACTGCACCCTCGTATTCGTTTGTAAATTGATTGAGTGACATTGCGTAGTCGTTCCAACTTCTGCGATATGCTCTTTGAACGGATGTGCCCGGCAAATCGTCGTGGAATTGGTGAGCAATAACTCGTTTCCAAGCCCTTGTAAGTGTTTCCTGCGGATATTCGTATCCGTTGAGAGTGGTTGCAGTAACACAAGCACGCTCTGCCATATCTGCAATTTCTTCATTTCGTCTGTTCCAACGCTTACCAATCGCACGGGATGTGTAACCACCAACTGCGTGGTTAGTCATAACAAGCTCGTTGTTCCAAACAGGTAATTTCTGCTTTGTCTCTTCAGGCAGTGCGTCAATATCACGGAAAATCTGGTCAGCAGGAGCAGATAAAACCTCAACATCACTTGTATGATTCTGTCTTATCTCGTCACAAACTGTTTTAACTGAAACTTCCTTTGGTGCACCACCGCGGTCGCCAACACCGTGAAAAGCAGCGGTCATGGGTAAATCATATTTTTCATTATCTTTTAGTTTATCTGCAATAAACTTTTTATCTCTTACTTTTAAGAAAGATGTCACATAAGAACCGGGATTTGTGTTAGCATATACATATTTTCCGTCAACGCCATACCATTTGCCAAGGTCAAAAGGAATTCCGTAAGCAGAGCCCCAAGTAAGTTTTTGTGTTGTAAACCCTTTAAGGTTAGCGTGGTGCATAATTGATGGCAGGGCATAACCAAAGCCAAAACAGTCGGGGAGGAAGATATCACAACTGCGTTTGCCAAAGTTTTTTTGGAAATATTCATTACCAAGAAGAATATTTCTGAAAAGTGCTTCAGGGGACGGCACATTTACATCACCATTTTCAAAAGCACTACCACAAACATTCCAACGACCCTCTGCAATATAGTTTTTCATCTTTTCCCACATTTCAGGGTAGTATTCTTTCATTAACTCATAACGATAAGAACCTTCAAAGTTGAATTTATATTCAGGATATTTTTCAAATCGTTGAAAGTTTTCATTTAAAGTATTGTATATGTATTTGCTGACAGTTGTTTCAAAATCCCAACTCCAAATTGTGTCGAGATGGGCATTTGAAATGGTGTAAATCTTTTTCTTTCCCATAAAAAAGGTCCTCCAAATCCTATTGTAAAATGATTATATATTTTGGCAGAGAAAAAATCAATAAAACAAGATAAAAAAATCAAAAAAGCACTCGACAGAATTAAGTATTATTGTTAAAATATAATATATATAATTGTTAAGAAGGTGATACAGAATGAAAAAAGTAGTGTCCGTTATTGTGTCTTTGTTGGTTATTATTTCTGCAACAGTTACTCTGACGGGTGGAAAGGCAGCAGAAAAAATTATGCCAACGATGACGATTTCTGCAGATAAGATTTCTCACGATATTAGTGAAAATCTCTACGGAATTTCTCTTGAGAATATGGGAAATGCCATTGACGGCGGACTTGTATCAAATCTTGTTAACAATAATTCCTTTGAGTATTCAAACAGTCCTGAGGCTTCGTGGAATATAGGGGTAAAGGCTTATGAGTTTTTGTCAGAGAACCCCCTTAACGAAAATAATAAAAACTACCTTTCTGTAACAGTTGACAAAGAGGGAACCATTGAAAATATCGGCTATAACGAATTCTATAATTATAAGTCATATCAGATTAACCAAAAGGCTTCAAAAACAGGGGATATGGGATATAAGGCAAACACCTCATACTCTTTTTCTGCATTTTTTAAGAATGTAGATTTTGAAGGTACAATAACACTTTCCCTTTCTGCAGAAGGCAATAAGGAAAAGTATCAGTTCAATCTTGATAATTGTGAGGAATGGACCAAAATTGAGTTGCAGATAAAATCTGATGTAACTGCTGATGGCTCAATGCTTCTGTCCTGTGACGGTACAGGTACATTTTATATGGACTATGTTACATTAACTCCGGAAAATAGTTTTGGCTATGGCACGGAAAAGTGGAAATACGCAAGCCTTCGAAGTGAGCTTGTCAACTCAATGAGGGATTTGTCCCCTGCATTTATCCGTTTTTCAGCAGGTGAGTTTGATGAGGTTGAGGCTATTGAAGATTTAGGTAGTTGGAAAAACACGATTGGTCTTCCCGAGGAAAGACTGCAGTCCTTCACCTATACTGAAAAGAGTGTTTATTATATCAATTCTAATTTAATGGGATTGTATGAGTATTTGCTTTTGTGTGAGGATGTTGGTGCATTTGCGATTCCTGTAATGAATGCAGGTGTTTTAACCTCATCAGAGGATAAGTATGCCGATAGATTAAATAAGTACAATAGCGGTGCTATTACAGAAGAAGCTTGGCAGGAATATCTTGACGAAATATCATTACGACCTGAAACAGAAGAATTCGAAAATTATGTTCAAAGTGTCCTTGATTTGATTGAATACGCCAATGGTGATGAAACAACAATTTGGGGTGCAAAACGAGTTGAAGACGGTCACCCTGCACCATTTAACCTTAGATGTATCGCTATGGGAAACGGTAATTTCGGTGATGTTTACTGGCGTAACTTTGAGTATATATATAAAGCCGTTAAAGAAAAGTATCCTGAGATTACAATTATCACAAACTTCGGCGATGTGACAGTAAAGGAAGAAAGCAAGAGAAGTATTGAGCAGAATGAGGCATTGTATACGGATGTAATCCTTGCAGAGGATTGCTTTGTGGGTGGCGGAAATCTGTACAAAAATATTTATAAATACGATAACTATGGTCGTACAGGAGCTAAAATTGTTGTAGATGAGTATGGTGTAAATACAACGGTAGGCGATACCCTTACAAAGAATAATATCTGGTCCGCCATTGAAAATGCATCATTTTTAACAAGCCTTGAAAGAAACTCTGACTTGGTACAGATGGCATCATACCAGACTTTCTTCTCGAAAATAAATGCACAGGCAACGGATATAAGTGCTGTGTGGTTCTCTTCAAATGAGGTAGTTTATACTCCTGATTATTATATGCAGATGCTCTTTGCTAACAATCTGGGTACAAAGTATGTTTCTACGGAATTCAATATGGAGGAGGACGGAATATATCATTCTGTTACCGTTGATACAGAGGAAAAGGTTATATATGTGAAAATCACAAACAACAGCCGAAAGGTACAGAGGATAAATATAAGTCTTGAGGGCTTCAGTAACGCAAAGAATCCGTCGGTACAATATATGGCAGAAAACTTCAAATCAGCTTGTAATGAGCCGGGACAACTTTTGCATGTTGCTCCTGTTGAGGCAAGGCTTAAAATTGATAATAACACAATACCTTATGATGTCAGCGGATATTCAATAAATGTTATAAGAATTCCGTACGACACAAATAGCGGTTCGGAAGTGTATAAGTTGCCTACAATGGATATTATTTCACCATATATACCAACAAGGGTGGGGTTGATTATCTCAGGCTCTGTTTTGGCAACGGGTGCAATAACTGTAGCAGTAATTCTTTTGGTGAGAATTTCCCACCATAAAAACTTGCTTGGCAACAAGAAAAAAGAGAAAAACAATAAATAATAAATGATAACGACTTCGAGGATAATGAAAATTGTCCTCGAATTTTTTATAAAAAGTGTTGACAAAAGGAAATAAATAGGTTATTATCAAACTGTACTAATTGGAATAGCACAGTTAGTACAGTGTACAGGAGGTGATACACCGTGAATATCTTTCTTGATTATCATTCCAGAACTCCCATTTATGAACAGATTAAGGAACAGATTGTTCTTGACATCAGCAGGGGGGTGCTGAAAAAGGACGACCAGCTACCGTCTTTAAGACAACTCTCAGCGCAACTGGGCTTGAATATCAACACGATAAAGCGCGCACTATCGGAGTTGGAGGCTCAGGGAGTTATCTATACAATCGCAGGAAAAGGTGTATTCGTAAGCGGTGATGAACAATCACAGAATGTTTATCTTCAACAGTCCATTGAGGCTGTGAAGGTTTCTTTGGTCAATGCCAAGGCTATGGGTGCTGACCGAAAACAGATAGAACATCTTATTAACGAAATATTTAAAGGAGATGAAGACACAAATGATTGAATTTGCAAATGTAACCAAAAAATTTGGTGACTTTACAGCAGTTGATGACATATCATTTAAGGTTGAACCCTCATCTATTTACGGTCTCATCGGCTATAACGGAGCCGGCAAAACTACACTTTTAAAAACAGCAGCAGGCATTTATAAG
>JAZSBY010000033.1:0-10007 GCA_045602655.1 Candidatus Fimenecus sp.
GCCTTCTCTTCTTTTAGTGTTAAGTGCTGAAATACCTTCATCAGTATATACCTCAACAAACTCCCATTCAGGTCGGCTTTGTATGTAGTTGGTGTAATAATCTACCTGTGCCTCATAACTTGTGAACTGTTCATCACTATCGGTAGATACACGAGCATAACCTGCTACTCTTCTTTTCTTGTTTGATGCTTTAGGAACACCTGTATGTAAATTAAGTGTAGCAGGTATTACTGTAACATTTTTAGCTGTTGTCATTTTGCATTCTCCTTTCTTTTGTTTTTATGCCAGTTGCAATTCTCATTTCTTTTGTCCAGCTTTCACTACGAGAACGGTCTTGCCATTGTTTAACGATGCTTTCTCCGTTGGTGAGTGTGAATATTAGTGTATTGTCATTATGGGCTTGTATGTCCGTTATTTTATCAATACCACCTATCTCTTGAACAATAGTCATCAATGTGGTTTCTGGTATGGCTTTTGATGGACAGGCTTTCTTTCCGTGAGTATTGTAGGTTGAACAAATCCACACGGGACCAGTTTCTTTTACTTTTCTGCGATAATGTTTACCACACAAACCACAAGTGATATGTCCTGTGAATGGATATGCATTCTTGTTGTGTGGCTTTTCAAATCGTTCTGCACGTCTGGTCATTTCCATTTGTACCAAGTTGTATGTACCAATATCAATAATCGGTTCGTGAGTATTTTCTGCGTGGTATTGTGGAAGTTCTCCGTGATTCACAAGAGTTCTTTTCGTCAAATGGTTTTCACGATACTTTGTTTGCAAAAGAAGATTACCTGTATAAGTATAATTTTTAAGAATACGTGTTACTGCACTTTGATGCCAAGTATATCCTTGTTGTGTCAAAACTCCTTCTTCATTAAGTCTTTTCATAATTGCATTTATGCCTTTACCATTAAGGTAGTCTGCATATATTGACTTAATGATTTCTGCTTCTTCAGGAACAACAACATACTTTTCTCCGTCATATCGATAACCCATCATAAAGCCACGCCAGGGTTTACCGTTCTGAAAGTTCTGTCTTACTCTCCATTTTTGATTTTCACTTGCAGAGCGACTTTCTTCTTGAGCTCGTCCTGCGAGAAAACTTAATATCAGTTCACCCGTGGCATCTGTAGAGTGTATGTTCTCTTCTTCAAAATACACATCAACACCTAAATCTTTCAACTCATGTACTGTTTTAAGCAGTGTTACTGTATTTCTTGCAAAACGAGATATGGATTTAGTTATTACCATATCTACCTTTCCTTCACGACAATCACATAGAAGTCGTTGAAAATTATCACGGTTGTCCTTTGTACCGGTTAGAGCTTCATCTGCATACACACCTGCATATTCCCAACCGTTATGGTTTTGTATTAGATTACTGTAATAACTGACCTGTGCAGACAAGGAATGAAGCATTGCATCTTTTCCTGACGACACTCTTGCATATGCAGCTACCCGTTTTGGCTTTGGAATATTTGGTTTGTCAAAACGAACTCGTGTTACAATTCTTTCCATTATTGATACCTCCTTTGTATCATTTAGGGTTACTATATATTTGCTCTAACCGGCATATATATCAAGTACTTTCTGCAAATATACTGTTAGAAGATAAGCCATATTTTTTGTTCAACATTGTGCATATTTTTCTGTACTCACTTTCGTTAAAAGTACCACTTTCAGCCATATTCTTCATAAGTGCGAGTGAAGTACGATAATGCATCATATTCACAAAGTCATATTTATCATTTGTTTCTGGCTTCAATGTAACAGGTTCTGCAACAGTACTTTCTATTTTTATTTCCATAACTCTTAAACACCTCCCCACAGTTTTTACAAGTCAGTGTATAGAAGGACTGTTTGTTCACATCATCCTGATGATTATTCCACCACTGCATACGACATGTATCGGAGCAGAATTTCTTCTTTCCGTTATTATTAGTCTGTAACATTTGCTCGCCACAATTCTGACAAATCTTTGTATTTGGGATTTCAGGATGACGGTGGATATATGAACGAATAGTACTTGCAGGTTTACCGAGAATACCAGCAATAGTTGCTGCGTTGTATCCTTTTAACCTCATACTATTGATTTTGTTTTCTTCCTGTATCTTCATAATTTTCCTCCCTTCATAAAAACTTTTCAGGATAAATTTTATGTAAAAGTTTTAATAAGTTTCTTGAAACCATTGACACGCAAGGGTTCGTGAGTGCCTATTCCCGTAAAAACTTTTGCGAAAATTTATACGAAACCCTGCGCCGCTGTTCTAGACATATAGTCCTGGAGATTTTTATACCCCCACGGTCATCATATATGTCTTTTATTTACCGTTAAATTACCAGAAGCCTACTTTCTGTTGTTTGAAATGAAATTACACCACTCAACCCACACAAGCATATTTAAAAGCCGTTATTTTACAGAGCTAAATATTTTAAGCCATCCAAATGAATGTGTATGCAGAGGTGTTAATACAACCCAAAGCATTCTTGCAATCCATGACTTTATCTTACAGAAACCTTTAGTTCCATTCAGTAACATTTAGGCTCATCTTTTTTGTAAACCAAAAGACAATCCAACAATCGTTTCTTTTGTTGCATTAAAATTCCTATTCTTCTTACGTGGGTATGTATTGTGTTCCTTATTTCTCTTTTATACCTTATATTCATAATCTTTATAAAAAAGGGATACATAAGTAATAAGAGAACATAAGCCTTGAAGAATAAGGGTTTTGCAAGTTGCCTACTACCGTTGCTCTTTGGCAATAGGCAACTTCAAGTATCTTACAAATTAAGAAACGTGTTTCTATGATTTGTTGTCAAAAGCTAAAATTTATTTCAAGTTTATGACAGGTCAAAAATCATTTTGCATTTTCCAAACCGTCAGCATCTCAAAAATGATTTTAACTTTTCTAATGTTTCCGTCGTTACCCCCATATGCTTATAGTTATTCACAAGTATGTTTTTATGCTTTTTTGTGTTACATACATATATTTCATTTAATTATTAATAAATAGGAAACAAGAAACAAATATATATAAATGCTATATACACAAGGAGTTAAGAGTGTTTCCCATTGATGTTTCCCAACTTTTAGAATGGAAACACACAAAAAATATGTATGAGAAACAAATTTACCTTTATTGGAAACATTTTCTGCATCATTGGAAACACACATACCACATTTTTCTTCATAAAGTGAGTAAAACACCATGGATTGTAAATCTGGTATGAATTATTGTACTAATTGGTTTCTATGGGGAGTTATTTTTCTTCATAGTTTCACCTCCTTCTTTAGTTAGATTTGAGAGTGTATTTTTTATTCTCTCACTATTAGCTCACGAAAAAGACAAAATATGACCCCCTTTTAGAAAAATTCTTTAAAAACTTTTTATATTTCGTTTTTCTGTTAATGGTGAGTCTGTAAAAATAACTCTCACTATTAGGACACGAGAAAGCCAAAATATAAGCCTTTTTTAAAAATGTTTACAAAAAATTCACATTTTCGTCCTCCTATAACAATGAGTCCTTAAAAAATACCTCTCACTATATAGCCACGAGGACCGTCAAAATGCACCCCCTTTTTAGAAATTTTCATCAAAAAAAATCCGCGACATAATTAAGAACAAGAGAAAAAGACCTCTCACTATATAGTCACAGGAAGTGTCAAAATATGCGGTTTTCAGAAAAAAATTTTTAAAAAGTTTTTGATACCTATTTCTGTTAAGTTGATAATAGTAAAATCACCCACAAAAATACACAAATTGTATCACTAAAGATTGTCTACTTTACGCCTCAAAATTGTCTGGATATATGTGTACTTTAGAGGTAATATGTGACTACCAAAAGACAAGAAAGAGGTACACAGAAATGTTAAAAGCAAAGTTTGGTATTGAGATTGAATTTACAGGCATTACAAGAACAAAGGCAGCCGAGATTATGGCAAAGCATTTTGATAGTTCATTTACAAGTGACGGTGGTTTTTACGACAAGAAAGTAGTTCTTGATGATTTAGGCAGAAAATGGACAGTAATGTATGACGGTAGCATTCAGCCTTTGAAGAAGGTTGATGGAGCAAAAATTCACGCTTCAGACCTTTATAAATGTGAATTGGTTACACCGATTTTAACTTACAGAGAAGACATTGAAAATTTACAGGAACTCATAAGAAAACTCCGTAAAGGTGGAGCATTTGTTGACGAGTGTTCTTGTGGTATTCACATTCACCTTAATGGAGCAGACCATACACCAAGGTCAATAAGAAATTTCATAAACATTATTGCATCAAAGAATGACCTTCTTTACAAGAGCCTTCAAATTGGTGAGGCAAGAACAAAATGGTGCAAGAAGATGGATACACAATTAGTTGAAACAATAAATAGGAAAAAGCCTGCAACCTTTTCTCAAATCGAGAACATTTGGTATGCAGGCTTTTGTGAATCTAGGAACACTCATTACCATAAAAGCAGATACCATTTCTTAAACTTACACAGTTTCTTCCACGGTAATCACACAGTAGAGTTAAGAGGATTTAACAGAACACTTCACGCAGGTAAGATACGCAGTTACATAGTATTAACATTAGCACTTAACCATCAGGCATTAACACAGCAGAAAGCAAGTACAAAGAAAAACCAAACCAAAAATGAAAAGTTTGCAATGAGAACATACCTTAACAGAATCGGCTTGGTTGGTGATGAATTCAAAAACTGCAGAGAACACTTGTGTAAACACCTTAACGGTTCAGCAGCTTGGAGAAATGGTACGGTGGCCTAAAAACCACCTACCTTAATATATTTTCATTAAGAAAGGAACTTTTTTATGTCAAAACTTTATTTAGCTTATGGTTCAAACCTGAACCTACAACAAATGGCTTACAGATGCCCTACAGCAAGAGTTGTAGCAACGACTTGTCTGGAACATTACAAACTCACATTTCGTGGTTACAACGGAAATGCAGTTGCAACAGTTGAACCATCAGAAAATGACCGAGTCCCTGTTATGATTTGGGAAATCTTTGACAAAGATGAAGAAAGCCTGGATATCTATGAAGGTTATCCACGACTTTACAGAAAAGAATATGTAACAGTTAAAATCAACAACAGAAAAACACAGGTTATGATGTACGTGATGAATCCAGGAAGACCACTTGGAAAGCCGAGTGCTTATTATTACTCAACCATCCTACAAGGCTACTTGGATGCAAGATTTAATAAAACATACTTGAATGATGGGATTAAAAGGTCGGTGGTAAAATAACGGTACATATAACTAAGGATTTCATAGAGAATTATGCATCGCTTAAGCCCTTAAAAAATCGAGCGTCGTACATGGAAAAACAACCTATTATGTAGTAGGTTGTTTTTATTGATTTTTAAGGCGCAGTATGTTATGATTTAACAATAAAATTCATGTAGACAAATACTTAAAAGGATGATAAATAATGCTTAACAAAATTACTGAAATAGTAAAAGAGGCAGGAAAGATAATTCTTTCTGCACACAATCAGGAGAATACTGTAACAGCCAAAGAAGGTAAGAAAAATTTTGTAACAAAATACGATGTTGCTGTACAGGAATTCTTATTTAAAGAGCTTGGCAAAGCTTTCCCTGATGCCCAGTTTATCGGTGAAGAAGGCGAGAATGACTTTTCAACTGATGGTTTGCGTTTTATAATTGACCCAATTGACGGAACCACAAACTTTATGCAGGACTATCGTTGTAGTTGCATTTCTGTTGCACTTTGCAATAATAATGATGTTATTGCAGGCGTTGTATATAACCCTTATACTGACGAGCTCTTTAGTGCTGAAAAAGGCAAGGGAGCGAACCTTAATGGAAACAGGATAAAGGTGAGTGAACGCCCACTTTCAGACGGACTTGCTCTTTTTGGAACATCTCCATATCATCCTGAAAATACAGATGAAACTTTTGCACTTTTAAGAAAGGTTTTTGATTTTTCTCGTGATATTCGTAGAAGTGGCTCAGCTGCTTACGATATCTGCACAGTTGCTTGTGGCAGATGTGAGGTGTTCTTTGAGAAAGGTTTGCAGCCTTGGGATATTGCAGCAGGAACTTTAATCTTAAAAGAAGCTGGTGGTGTTGCATTGAATTATCAAGGAAGAGAAATTAGTTTTTCAGCACCGAATGATGTTGTTTTTGCTAACCCTAAAGCATACAAAGAGTTTATAACCTTACTTTAAAAATTCTTTTAAGTAAACAAAGTGTATAAATAAATAAGCGTTGCATTTGGGATTATGTTGTCCCTTGTGCAACGCTTAATTTTTTATTTATAATCTGGATATGTTACTGTTCTACCTGTAAAAAACTCAACTACTGACTGATAAATTTCAGTGAATATTTTTTGTGTTCTCCCCTTGACTGCAAGCTCGTAAGAGATTTTCTTTGAATACTTATCGCCACTTTCCTTTTGTTCCTTTGCATAGTCGTGGTCAAACACATCATAAAGACGTTCAACTCTTGTTGTATATGTTGAAGTGTCGTTTTCGTCAATTTCAACCACACGATAACCATATTGAGTTGTATAAGCTAATCCCTTATAGCGTGTCATTGGAGAGGTGAAAATATCAATATTCTGGTTTCTTACACCAAATGCGTTTGTATGGTCGTGGCCTGTGAACATTGCAAGCACATCGCCTGTTTCAACCAAAGCATCAAACTGACCATCGTTGTAATAACCCGGACATGGATATTCATTGAGCGTACCATAGTTTGTATTTTCTGGGTCGAACATATAATATTCATCTTCATTATAAAGATGTTTTTCTGAAAATAGCTTCTTTGAATCAACCTTTTTAAGAACATCATAAATTTCAGGAACAATAATATGCTGGAAAACAACTGAGTTGACAGTTTCGCCACCATTTTCTTCTTTAAGCTTTGCAGAAGTTTCTTTATACCACTCAATTTGTTCAGTTCTTACTCTGTCATAATGTCTTGGCTCATCTTCGTCATAATCACCTGAGTCAAATACCCAAAGATTGAAATTTACCTTGTCACTATCAGAAGCCAAAACAGGAATATTGAATGTTGCGCAGTTTTTGAAATTTGTTTCATCACCTGCAGATATTACACAAGAGAATGTCTTGTAATATTCCATAATATCTTTTCTTGACATTGGTCCTTCTTCTGAATCGTGATTACCAAAGGTTACAGCAACAGGAATGTTTCTTGATTCAAAGATATTCATAAGTGCATTTATAAGCTTTTTTGTTTCTTCAGGGTCTTCGTTAGGATGTGTATTATCACCTGTAAGTACAACAAGGTCAGGCTTTTCAATATCACAAGCATTAGCAATAACCCATATTGATGAATCAAAATGCTTATCATTATCAAGATGGGTGTCGGCAATATGTAATATTTTGAGCTTACCATTAGAATTGAATCTTATTGTTGTGTCTGTTGTTTTCTGTGAATCAGCAGAGGAGTAGTCGATATTTGTGTTTTCAGGTTCAACTTCAAAATAAATTATTCCTGCCACAAGATTAACAATACATACTACTAACACAATTAAAATTATTTTTTTCAACATTTTAACATCTCCCGACTCATTTTTTTACTCTATAGATATTCACTTCATACGCACGAAGCTTATCTGCAGATACAAAATAATTTGAAAGTAAACATTCACCTTCTATAGAAACAGGTCTTTCAATAATATTTTCCGTGAGGTTTATCTCAATATAGAATTTGCTTTCAGCACTTTCTCTGTAAAAGCAGAATGTTTCATCATTTGTTTCAATTGGTTTGAAATCACCATAAACAAGGGTTGACTTGTTTGCTTTACGAAGAGCCATAAGAGATTTATAGTAATTAAAAGTACTTGTTGAATCTTCAAGCTGTACTTTTGCATTACATTCTTTATAGTCACCATTGACTCTAATCCAAGGCACACCTGTTGTAAACCCTGCATTTTCACTATCATCCCAACAGATGGGAGTTCTTGCGTTATCTCTTCCACCTGCAAGAATTTCTGCAAAAATTTCTGCTTCATCTCTGCCCATTTTAATATTTTCGTTAAATCTGTTGATTGCCTCGACATCACGAATTTCACTCATATTGTTGAATTGGCAGTTCATCATACCCAATTCCTGACCTTGGTAAATATATGGTGTACCACGAGTTGTAAGCACCATTGCACCGAGAAGCTTTGAAAGTGGTTTTCTGAACTTGGTATCAGGATTAACCTTTGAAACCATTCGTGGATTATCGTGGTTTTCAATAACGAATGATGGCCATGATGAGCCACAAAGTGAAAGCTGATATTTTATAAAAGCCTCTTTCAAGTATTTAAGGTCATATTTATAATCCTGATACTTTTGTTTTCCAGGATTCTCAATATGGTCAAAAAGGAATGCCTGACAAACCTCTTGTCGTGAATCATCTGAAATAAGTTTGACCATTTCAATACCTGTACTGCAAGGCTCTGCAACACAAAAACTTTCAGGAAATTTCTTGAAAGTCCTTTCATTAAGTTCTTTAAGATATTCATGAAGTCTTGGACCCCACGAATAGTGTTCAGCACCGCAACCGAATAGTTTGCCAATGTGTGGATTGCCGTCAGGAAGACTTGGGACCTTTGAAATAAGGGTGATAACATCCATTCTAAATCCATCAACACCTTTTTCGAGCCACCAAGAAACCATATCATAGATTTCTTTTCTGAGTTCAGGATTTTCCCAGTTCAAATCCATTTGTTTTGATGAGAAAAGGTGTAAAGCCCATTCGTCCAATTCAGGATAATAATTCCACGCAGAACCCGAGAAAACTGATGTCCAGTTATTTGGCGGAATTCCGTCACCCTTGCCCTTACGGAATATGTAATAATCCTTGTATTTTTCGTCCCCTGCCAACGCTTTCTGGAACCATTCGTGTTCATCAGAAGTATGGTTAACAACAAGGTCCATAACAAGCTTCATACCGCGTTTATGAATTTCGTCGAGCATCAAATCAAAGTCGTCCATTGTCCCGAATTCTGTCATAATCTTGTGATAATCACGGATATCATAACCCATATCATCATTAGGTGAATCATAAATGGGGCTTAACCAAAGCACATCAACACCTAAATCTTTAAGATAATCAAGCTTTGAGATAATACCTTGTAAATCACCGATACCATCACCATTTGAGTCCATAAATGAACGAGGATAAATCTGATAGATAACAGACTCTTTCCACCATTTAGGGTCAACCTCTTTTTTAGCGATAACTTTTTCAGTTGTTAAATTCATAAGGCTAATAATTTGTTCCATTTCGGAAATAGAAAGCTTATCACCCAAGAGTTCAGCAATAGTTTTTTCTCTGTATAAAGGGTTTACCAATATATCATTTGAAAGATTATTACGATAAACCACCATTTGCACAACATCATAACCTACAGGGTTGTTAAGTATATCATCCAAGGTGCTCAAAGAAGTAATTTTCATAAAATTTTCCTTTTTCAAAAAAGCCTTGTAGTATACACAAGGCTTTTGCTAAATTTTAATAAAACGAAAATGCAAATTAATCGTCTAAGCTTGTTGTTTTACCAATAAAAACATTTGACTCTGTTAACAACTCATCAGATTTTTGATTTTCAAATACAATTCCATAATTCGGTGAATTGGTGTTTTCAGGTGAAATAAAGACGTTTTTCTTTATTTTCACATCATAAACCATAGGTCTGAAAATTATGTAACCTCTACTTTTATCATATAACCCTGACTTGCCATCAAAAATATTATTTTCAATCAAAATGTTATGATGCCCACAATCTCCATGATGACCTATGGCAGGAAAACCTGCACATTTGAAAATGTTATTTGATATTGTGATATTGTGGCACACTGTATCATCTTTGCAAAAGTCAATTAAATCACCATTACAGTTATAAACAGGGCCGTAACTACCTTCATGAGCAAGGTCGAGCTGAATTTGCTCGTTAAGAAGATTTTCGGGAATTAAGGTGTATGAAGGTCCATCAAACACACAACTGTCTATAACAG
>JAZSBY010000034.1:0-6391 GCA_045602655.1 Candidatus Fimenecus sp.
GAACCACCGAAGTCGTCGACGGCAGATTTACAGTCTGCTCCCTTTGGCCACTCGGGAACCTACCCATATTTAGTTTACAAAAAAATGGAGCTGGTGGACGGACTCGAACCCCCGACCTGCTGATTACAAATCAGCTGCTCTACCAACTGAGCTACACCAGCGTTTCAACGCTTGGATATAATACCATAAGAAACTTGAATAGTCAAGCCTTTTTTTAAACTTTTTTAAAATTTTTTGACAATTTTTTTATTGTGTTGATTTTAATGCCTTCTTATATTAAAATTATATACAGCACTTTATGGTGGTGGTTGAAATTAAGAATAAATTACGAATAATCTATGGTATATTATTCCTTGTAATACTTGCAACAGAGGTTTTTATTGCCTTATACATCCGTGATGATTTTATCCGTCCTTATGTCGGGGATATGCTCGTCACGGTGCTGATTTGTTGCTTCGTCAGGTTATTCATTCCCGAAAAGTTTAGGTTTGTGCCACTGTTTGTGTTTTTGTTTTCGGCACTTGTAGAAACAGGTCAGTATTTTGACTTTGTAAAATTGCTTGGGCTAGATAATAATGTGTTAGTTTCAACACTACTTGGCAGAACATTCTCCGTTGCAGATATAATTTGCTACGGAATCGGATGTGCAATTTTTACCTTGCTTGATTATTTTTTTAAAAGAAAGTGTAGGAGAGCTTTATGAAAATCTCAACTGAAATTGATTCAATCGCATTACATATAGGAGAAGAAAAGGCAGTTGAGCTTGTTGCAAAAACAGGTTTTGACGCCTGGGATTTCTCGTTGTTTCAGATGTGTGAAAAGAAAAACGGTGTGCTTGTACCCACAAGTCATCCCACAGCACAGAGTAATTATCTCAGCTTTGCACGAAAACTTCGCCAGGTAGGACTTGACAACGGAATAATCTGTAATCAGGGGCACGCACCATTCCCCAGTTCACCTAAAAGCATTGATTGGCTTAAACGTGCCATTGAATGTGTTGCCGAGGCAGGCGGAAGCATCTGTATAATCCATCCTATGAACGATGGTACTCCTGAGGAAAATGCAGAAATGTATTTTGAGCTTCTCCCCTTTGCTAAAAAACACAATGTAAAAATCGCAACTGAAAATATGTGGAATTGGAAACCGCTTCATAAACATTCCTGCTTTGCTGCCTGTGCTACTCCTGAAAGCTTTAATGCCCATCTTGATGCGGTAAATGATGACTTTTTTGTTGCTTGTCTTGATATAGGTCACGCTGAAATGAAAGGTAGCGACACAACTGCGGTTGAAATGATTAAAGCATTGGGTAATCGCCTTAAAGCCTTACACATTCACGATAACGACAAGCTTCACGATTCACATCAGCTTCCCTTTTCAATGAAAATTGATTTTGCACCAATAGTAAAAGCCTTAAAGGAAATCGGCTACGACGGGTATTTTACTCTTGAGGCAAGCCATTATCTTGACAATTACAAAAAGGAAGATGTTCCTGAATGTGTTAAAAAGCTAAAGGACTCTGCTCGCAGGCTTGCAGATATGTTTGAAGAATAATATTTTGTATATAATATATTTATGATTATAAAATGGAGAAAGAATTATGGTAATAGATTTTCATACCCATGTTTTTCACGATAGGATTGCCGAATGGGTGATAGAATCCCTTGTTGAGAGTAGCAAGGACGAGTGTTCACCTTGCAGTGACGGTACTGTGGGCGGACTTTTAAAAAATATGGATGAATTCGGTGTGGACATTTCCGTTGTTCAGACCATAGTAACAAAGGCAAGAAACACCGAGGCACAGAATATCTGGGCAAAGGAAATTTCCTGCGAAAAAATCATCTCCTTTGGTGGAATTCATCCCGAAACTGACAACTACAAAAGAGATATTGACCATATATGCAGTTTGGGTCTACCTGGAATCAAGTTTCATCCTGAATTCCAACAATTCTACATTGATGACCCTAAAATGCTTAAAATATATGACTACGCTTTAAGTAAAGGGTTGATTATTCTTTTACACGCAGGTGAAGACCCGTCATATCAGCCACCTTTTCACAGTAGTCCCCGACAGTTTGCCAAAATTTCAAAGGAAATGAGGGGCGGAACAATAGTTGCTGCCCATCTTGGCGGTAAAGACCAATGGGACGATGTTGAAAAGTATCTTGTGGGAACAAATATTTACCTTGACACCTCAATGGGTATGGATTATTATCCCCACGAGCAATTTGTGAGGATTGTAAAAAACCACGGTGCAGATAAAATTCTGTTTGGTTCGGATTCCCCGTGGACTAAAGCAAATGAAGAAATCGAAACACTTAATTCACTTCCCTTGACTCAGGAAGAAAAGGATTTAATCCTCTATAAAAATGCAAAAAGAATATTGAATATACAGTAAAAAAGCGTTGTGCCTGACAAACACAACGCTTAATTTTATATTGAGTTATTTATGCAGTCTTTACTTGTTCCTTTTTTGCACCAATTTTCTGGAGAATAAATACAAGAACAATTAAAGCAAGACCTACAGCATCCGTTGTAATACCCGGAATAATCATACAAAGTCCACCTGCAAGAGCAAGAATTCTCTCCCACCAAGGCATATCCTTGAACATATATCCTTCCATACCGGCAGAGATAATGTAGATACCGCAAAGAGCAGTAATAACAAGGAGTACTATTTCATACCAAGGCTTATCAGAGCCGATAATAAGCATTTCGGGACTGAAAGCGAAGATATACGGAACAATGAATGCCGTGATGGCAAGTCTTGTTGCAGTAACACCCGTTTTAAGAGGATTGGATTTTGCAATAGCTGAGCCTGCATACGCTGCAAGGGCAACAGGAGGCGTAATATCAGCAACAATACCAAAGTAGAATACAAACATGTGAGCAGCAAGGACAGGAAGACTTAAGCTATTCATAAGAATAGGAGCAACCATTGATGCCATAATAACATAGTTTGCTGTTGTAGGAACACCCATACCAAGGATGATACACATAATCATTGTGAGCATCAAAGCAAATATCGGGTGAATCTGTGAAGCAGACTGTACCAATGATGAAAGCACATTTGCAAGACCGGTCTGCTGAACCATTGCAGAAATACATCCTGCAACTGCACAGGCAAGAGCAACACCGATAGCATTCTTTGTGCCGTTTGCAAGTGAGTTGATATAAAGAGTAATATCAAACTCAAATTTCTTATGTGCTATTGATTTAACAATGCCTTCAACAAGCTTTACTACAATAGCAACAAGAATTGCTAAAATAGCAGCCTTTGCAGGTGAATAATGATTCATTGCCACAACAAGAGCAACAACAGGAAGAAGAAGGTAACCCTTTGTTAAAAGGAGCTTGAAGAAATTAGGAATTGCTTCCTTTGGAAGTCCCTTAAGACCAAGTTTCTTTGCCTCAAAGTGAATCATCATAAAGATACCTGTGAAGTAAAGAACAGCAGGAAGAATTGCAGCAATAGCAATCTGTGCATAGGGAAGACCTGTGTATTCAGTCATAAGGAATGCAGCAGCACCCATAATAGGTGGCATAATCTGACCACCGGTTGAAGCGGCAGCTTCAACTGCGGCAGCAAATTCAGGCTTGTATCCGCAACGCTTCATAGTAGGAATTGTAACAGAACCGCTACCTACTGTATTGGCAACTGATGAGCCTGAATACATACCCTCCATAGCACTTGAAATAACAGCAACCTTTGCAGGACCACCAATTGATTTACCTGCGATTGAGTTGGCAAGGTCTACGAAGAAAGCACCTATACCTGACTGCTCAAGGAATGAGGCAAAAATGATAAAGAGAACAATGAAGGATGCACAAACATTAAGCGGTGTACCTGCAATACCCTCTGTTGTATAGAAAAGCTTATACACGATAATTCTCAACGGATTTCGGTTTACAACAAAGAATGCATAGGCAATAAAGGCTGCTGAAACACATACAATCGGCAATCCTACAACTCTTCTGCAAGCATCAAATAACAGCAGAATACCAACAATGGCAACTGCAATATCGATTTCATTGATTCTTGATGCTCTGTCAACAATTGCCTGACAGTTAATAGCATAGTAGAAGAATGCACCTGAGCCTAATGCAGCAAAAATCCAGTCGTAGAAGGGAACGTGATTAAGCTTCTTTTTTTCTTTTTTGTGACTTGGGAAGATAATAAAGGCAAAAAGCACGATAATACCGATAAACCATGCCATTTTCTGTCTTTCTTCCATTGTTCCTGTCCAACCGTCGAACATAACATAAAGGGAGAAAAGCACCATAGCACCTTTGATAATCTTCTGGAAGATGCCTGAGAAATGACGGGTGTTTGACTCTTTATCAAAGTCAGCCATAATTTTATCCACATCAATAACTTCTTCGTCAGCTTCCATAGTAATTGGTTTTGTGTTTACATCTGACATTAACTACAACAATCCTTTCGTCAGAATTTCGAATGGTGTGGTAATTTCAAAAACAACCTTTGCATTCCTTCCGCAAAGGTCACGAAGACTGATTTCCTTGCCATCAACAGTGAGTATATGGTCGGAAACCGTTCCCACAATATATCTTAACGGGTCATAAGTAATATCAAAACCCGTAATGACCATATTTCCGTCATCATCATAGGTCATTGTCTGACCGTCTTCAAGTGCAGTCTGTACACCTGCACCGAAGGAACGATAAGTAGTGGAATAAGCACGGATTTGCTCATTCTCTATAATATAAGTATCCTTTACAGGAGTCTGATTAACTGAATGAATAAACTCCACGGAAAACATAAGTCCGTCCTCTGCCTTCTGAGTAATATATCTCGCGTTTGTATCCGAAACATACATAACAAGATAGGGAGTAGACATAAAACTTATTAAAACAGCAGCCGCTGTAATGATTATCATTAAAACGGCTGCTATAATTAACCTTTTTTTAGAGAGAGCCAAGGTTTTATGGCTCATTATTTTATAGCACCAACTTCTTTATAGTACTTTTCTGCACCCGGGTGGAAAGGAACAGAAATACTTGAAACTGCGTATTCAAGACTCATTTCCTTAGCCTTGTCATGAGCATAATTGTCTTTATTCTCGTAAATAGCCTTTGTAAGCTGGTAGACTGTATCTTCACTAAGTTCGTTGCTTACAATGAATGTAGCCTTAACAGCAACTGTTGTAACTTCACCAACACCCTTGTATGTTTCTGCAGGAACTGTGTATGCAGCATAGAAACCATAAGTCTGCTGGAGTTTTGCAAGATGTTCTGCATCGATTTCTACAAGAACAATACCTGTTGTTGTTGAAAGGTCTGTGATAGCAACTGTCGGAGCACCTGCTGTGCAGAAGAATGCATCAATTTTACCATCTTTAAGAGCATCTGCAGATGCCTGGAAGCTAAGATTCTGCTTGTCGATATCTTCAAATGTGATGTCATAAGCACCGAGAATCTGCTGAGCATTAAATTCAACACCTGAACCGCTGTCACCAACAGAAACTTTTTTGCCCTTAAGGTCAGCAATTGTCTTGATGCCTGAATCAGCACGAGCAACTACCTGACAAACCTCTGCATAAACAGCACCAAGAGTTGAGAATGTCTGGATTTTGCCGTCTTTCTCAAAAAGAGATGTTCCGTTGTAAGCGTAGTCCATAACATCGTTCTGAACAATAGCCATATCAACAACACCGTCATCGATGTCAAGGATATTAGCCTTTGAAGCACCTGATGACTGAATCATAAGCTGTGCACCTGTTTTTTCTTTAAGAACAGTTGAAATAACATTACAGTAACCGTAATATGTACCTGTTGAACCACCGGTACCAACATTGATTTTAAGTGTTGAAAGGTCACCGGCTGCTGTCTGGTCGCCCTGCTTATCTCCACCACAAGCTGTAAAGAAAACAGATGTGAAAACAAGAACTAATGCAAGAACTACTACTAATCTTTTTTTCATAATAAATCCTCCTTTTCCGCATAAATATACATTCAGCGAAAATTATTTACAGTTATTATACAATAAATTTTCAAAATATGCAAGGATTATGAGAAAATTTTATTGATACATAATTATATATGCTAATTTTTCCCCTTAAGACTGCTTCCTAAAACATCAGAAGTTTCTGAAATTGTAATAAAAGCAGAAGGGTCGACAACTGAAACAAATGATTTAATTTTTTATATCAATCTTTCCCATCATTACCTCCAAGGATTTTATCTATTATATTAAGTATATCATAATTTCTATTCCTGTGCAAATCAGAGAGATAAATTGGAGTTTGTCGGGGTGTTCCCCCCTTCCGTCACTCGCTATACTCGTGCCACCTTCCCCTCGTAGGGGGAAGGCTATAATAGGCTCCACCCTTGAGGGGTGCGGGTGTCCGGTGGACACCTCTGCGAAGCAGAAGCA
>JAZSBY010000035.1:0-17358 GCA_045602655.1 Candidatus Fimenecus sp.
TGATGAATTAAAGAAATATATTCATTACTACAACAATGAAAGAATTTCCTTAAAACTAAAAGGAATGAGTCCAGTACAATACCGAACTCATTCTCTTTCAATTTAATATTTTATTTTGTCTAAACTTTGGGGTTCACTTCAAATCTGGGGTATTTTTTTATTACTTTTTCCAATTGATTTTTAATTCGTCAATGTTCTTACCCTGATTTGTAGGGTACCATTTTTTACCGAGAGTCAGATTGCTTTCCTCATTGTCAATATTGATTTCTAAAAGATTGTGACAGTTGTAGAAAGCGTATTCATCAATCTGTTTCACATTTTTGGAAAGGTTAAGAGCTTTAAGCCCGTAGCAGTATGAAAAAGCATCTTTACCGATAAATTCAAGTGCATCGGGAAGAACTAAATCCTCCATTCTTTCGCAACGGAAGAATGCTTTTTCTTCAATTCGCTTAACAGTTGATGGAATTACAACCTTTGTCAGGCTGAAGCATTTATAGAATGCCTTTGTACGGATTGTTTCAACTCCCTCAGGGATTGAATATGTTGAAACCTTAAACTTATTTCCCTTATCGTCCTGTGCTTCAGTCAAGTCCTTTGCAAGAGGGTAGAAAAGAAGTGTTTTCATATCCTTTGTATAAAGCACACCGTCAACATCGCAGAAATATTCGTTTGCTTCGTCAACCTCAAAGGCAGTTACATGCTGATTGTTTTCAAGTGCCCATACACCGATTTCCTTAACATTTTTACCGATTGTGATTTCAGTAACATATTCAAGGTTGGTAGCGGAGAAATCAGCAATTTTTGTAACAGGAACACCCTCGTATTCGTCAGGGATTACAATTTTTGTTACTGTTGATTTGTTAGGTACAGTTTTAACTGTTGCCTCGCCATTTTCAACATCATATTTAATGTTTACATCACCATCGCTAATCAAGGATGTAATTCCACACCCTGAAAGTGCAAGGCAAATACAGAGAACAAGTGAAATAATAGCAATTATCTTTTTCATGCGTTTGCCACCTCACTTTCTGCTTCTTCAATGGCTTTGACTCTTTCCTGCAACTCCCTAACACACATATCGTGTTTTTCTCGTGTAAGGTCGTAGAATATGAATGGAACTGTGAGCAGAACAAGTCCGATAACAGAACCCCAGGTGTAAAGGTTGAAAACATTATTGAGAATCTGTGTATCGAAAAACACATCCCAGTCAGATGTAAAGCCGATTGACGAAAGAAGCCAAGGCATAATGTAGCCGATTGCTACATTTACAGGATTTAAGAACCAACCGAAAACACCTGACATAGCGTCTGCTCGTTCACCATATTTCCATTGATGGTATGTAAGAATGTCGGCATTAAGACCAACATTAACACCGTCCATAACGGGAGCAATAGCATTTTTAAGGAACATAGCAGCCATAAAGATAATTATGTTTTCCATTTTAACTGCAAGGGCAATCATAAGTACCGTGAGGATAGTAAAACCACGGAAACTGATAAGAATGTTCCGCTTCTGGAATCGCTTTGTCAGAATAGGACAAAGAATATTACCAAAGCTCATACCCATAACAACAATATTGCCTGCAAGACCTGAGAACCACTCCATGCGGAGTGAATATACAAACCACCAACCAAGAAGATTTCCTACAAGACCGTGCCATTGTCCGATTACATTTGAAACATTGGTAATCCAGAAGTACTTATTTTTAAGAACATTTTTAGCACCTTTGAAGAAAGTGACCTTTGCTCGTTTTTCCATTGGTGGTTCAATAACTCTTTCTTTACAGAAAACTGCAAGCAAGGACATAGCAGCACCAATAACTGTGAAAATCGGGATAAATACTTTATATGTCTGAAGGCTTAAGTATCCGCCTGTTGAGTCAATAACAATTGGCCAGATAGCGGCAACAATTGATGAGAAAAGACCGGAAAGAATGGGAGCGATTGAATGAAGTTTTTGTCTTTCCTGTGAATTGGGTGTCATAAATGTAACAAGAGTGTTGATACCAATATAGTTGTTGTAGAAATATGACATAAGGGTAAATGAGAAATGAAGAATAAGAAGTTTATTTGTGTAAGTCATATTCTGAACAGGAAGATATGGAATCGCAGAAACCATAATAGTAGAAGGAATAGCACAAATAAGTACGAACGGCTTAAATCTTCCGTATTTTTCACAGAAAACCCTGCGTATAAACCAATGGATATAGTCCCAGATTGCACCTGCAACAAGTATGTTACCAACCAATTGGGGAAGTCCGTTGATAATTGACTCAAACATTCCCTGTGGCAGGAAGTAGCAACCGATACCGATTATAAGCTTGCCACCATAGGAAAGATGGGCAAAAATCTTTGTTTTCTTTTCAAGTCTGCCGTGGTTTTCATAAATCAACACATTGATTGGATTCATAAACATAAGAGCGTATCCGAGAACGGTACTGATAATGTTGATAACAGAAAAATCAATAGCAGCAATTCCCATAACTGCACCACAGAAATAACTTGCAGAGAATGTGATATACATTGCTACTGCACCGAAAACATAGGTGCCACCCTGAGCAAGAGTGTATGCCAACACTTCCTTAAGAGTTAAGTATTCACCTTCGTTGGGCGTCTTCCAATTCCTTTTCACATAGGAAGGTAGCCCTTTTACGGTGTTTACGATTTCAGTTTTTGTCATTTAACCATCCCTTTCCAATATATACATTAGTAATTATATAATAGAATCTGAATAAAATAAAGGGACAAACCTATAAAAAAACTTTTTTGTGAGATTTGTCATAAGCGGAGGGAGTTGTATATGCAAATTAAACAATAATTTAATATAAAAATATTTTTGACCTTTTTTGACCTTTACTATTGACAAATGCAAAATAATGGTTATAATAAGAATTAGAAAGGTCAAAGAAAGTCAAAGTCAAACACACCGTTGTGTAACGGGATAGTCAAATTTGAATTTGTAGGGATGTTTTGATTTAACCCCCCTCAGTCTTGCCTACGGCAATCCAGCTCCATTACTCGCCTGCCGGCTCAGACAGTACTTCTGCTTCGCAGAGGTGTCCACCGGACACCCGCACCCCTCAAGGGTGGAGCCTATTATAGCCTTCCCCCTACGAGGGGAAGGTGGCACGAGCATAGCGAGTGACGGAAGGGGGGATAAAACATCCCGATAAACTCCAATTTGTTTGCCACTTTTCAAAGGAGTGAAATTTATGAACATCAGCAATATAATCGCCGGTATGATTTCCGATATGCTTGAAGACGATGGCTACACGGAAATTCAGCGAAATGAGTTGGCACAGAAAATCGGATGTGTGCCAAGCCAGATAAACTATGTTATTTCCTCACGATTCACACCTGAGCACGGCTATATTGTAGAGAGTCGTCGTGGCGGCGGGGGATACATTAAGATTACAAGGGCAACCTACGACAGGGATTCTCTCAAAATGCACCTGATTAACTCAATCGGTCAGACACTCAGCGAAAACACTTGTCGTGCACACCTTAAAAATATGTATGACAGAGATATTATGGACGAAAAAACGGTAAAAATATTTTTGTCAGCCTTAACGGGAAATGCCTACCGTGATATACCCCGTGAATACGGTGACATTCTTCGTGCATCAATTTTTAAGCAAATGATTTTGAATATTATGTAAGGAGTGAAAACAATGCTTTGTCAGAATTGTGGAAAATATGAGGCAACAACTCATGTCAAAAGAATAGTAAATGGTGAGAGTGCAGAAGCACATCTTTGCTCTGACTGTGCGAAGGCTCTCGGTTATAACGATGTTTTCGGTGGCTTTTCTAATACCTTTGGCGATTTGTTAGGCTCATTCTTCGGTGAGCCACAGGTGAGTGCGATAAGTTCCCGTACAATCCGTTGCGAAAAATGCGGAAATACCTTTAATGATATTGTAAACAGCGGTAAAATCGGTTGTGCCGATTGCTACACGACATTTTACGATAAACTTCTTCCGTCACTCCAGAGAATTCACGGAAAAACCCGTCATGAGGGCAAAAACCCGACAATTCTCAAGGCGGAAGTGACAAATGTAAATCCAATTGAAGATTTGGAAGAACAGTTAAGAATTGCAATAGATGAGCAGAATTTTGAAAAAGCAGCACAGTTGCGTGATAAAATCAACGAGTTAAAGGAGGGGCAGAAATGAGTAACAGATGGTATTTAGGCGTCGGTGAGCAGAGTGATATTGTTGTAAGCACCCGCATCCGACTTGCAAGAAATTTAAATGAATACCCATTTCCAAACAAATTGAATACTAAAAGCCGAACTGCACTTAATAATATAATTAAGGATGCAGTTGAAACGGATAATAAGTTTGACCTTCGTTTTGTGGAGATGAAGTCCCTTGCTCGTTTCGAGGCGGCTTCTATGGCGGAAAGGCATATTATCAGTCCCGAATTCGCATCAGATGCCGATGGTCGTGCATTGTTAATTTCAAAAGACGAAGATGTTTGTATAATGCTCAATGAAGAGGACCATATTAGAATACAGATAATGAAATCAGGCTTTGCCCTGGACGAGGCATATTCTGTTGCCGATGAAATTGACGATTTACTTGGTAATAAGTTAGAGTACGCCTTTGACGAGCGAATTGGCTACTTAACTCAATGTCCGACTAATCTGGGAACAGGTATGCGAGCATCTGTAATGCTCCATCTCCCTGCCCTTACAATGAACGGGCAAATTCACAAGCTCATTAACACAATTTCAAAATTAGGGCTTACATTCCGCGGTGCTTTTGGTGAAGGGACAAAGGCAGTAGGGGATATGTACCAGCTTTCAAATCAAATTACTCTGGGTATTTCCGAGGAATTTGCAATTAAAAACTTAAAAGCCATCACATTACAGCTCTGTGCAAACGAACGAGCAGCAAGGGAAGAACTGTTAAAATCCATTGATACGGAAGATGCCATTTTCCGTGCCTACGGAACTTTAAAATGGGCAAGACTTCTCTCAACTAAGGAACTTATGGATAATCTTTCGTTGGTTCGTTTAGGCTCTGTGGCAGGAAAAATCAGTGTACCCATTGAAACTCTTAATGAATTGATGATTTCAATGCAACCTGCAAGTATCAACGTTATGGCGTCACAAAAATTAGACGAAAAAGAACGGGATACCATAAGAGCAACAAAAGTGCGGAACAGATTGAGTTAAAATCAGAACGGTGGCTTTTAAAAGCTGCCGTTTTTTTAATTCGTAATTCATAATGCGTAATTCGTAATTAAATGTTAAACAATTGATATAAAAATTTGAATTTGTCGGGATGTTTTCGATACACCAAATGAGTTGTAATGCAGAGTCGGGTAAATCTCGCCAGCCCCTACAATTTACCAAATTGATAAAATCATAATTTCGAATTTCGCATTTCGAATTTAGTTCGACAAACTCCAATTTTATTATTTTGAGGTGAAAACAATGTACAACTTTACAGGTTTTAGTGAAAAAGCAAATATGGCACTTAACAAGGCTGTGGAATGTGCCGAGGATTTAGGTCACACATATATCGGCAGTGAGCATCTTCTTTTGGGACTTTTGGAGTCTGCCGATTCCGTTGCAGGAAAGCTCTTGCTCTCCAAAGGTGTAACGGGCAAAAAGGTCTATGATATAATCCGTGAAACCGTGGGTGCAGGAATTCCCACGGAACTCACTCCGTCAGATTTTACACCACGCAGCAAACACATAATCGAAACTGCTCTATATCTTGCAGTTTCAACAAATCAGGCACTTGCAGGGACTGAACATATTCTCATTTCAATATGTCGAGAGGGAAATGGCTACGGTTGTCAACTTTTGACACGATTAGGTGTGAACATCCAAAATCTCATAAGAGAATTGGCAGTAAATCCCAAGGCTCAACAGTCAAAACCATTTGGCCAACAGAAAAATAATAATTCCCAACTTGAAAAATATTCCCGTGATTTAACTGCCCTTGCGAAAGAGAACAAAATCGACCCTGTAATCGGCAGAGAAAAGGAAATTGAGCGTGTAATTCAGATTTTAAGCCGTCGCAGTAAGAATAACCCTTGCTTAATCGGTGAACCCGGTGTTGGTAAAACTGCAATTGCAGAGGGCTTGGCTCTTAAAATTGCCAATGGTACTGTTCCCGAACTTTTAAAGGATAAAAGGCTTCTTTCCCTTGACTTGACTGGTATGGTGGCAGGTACAAAATATCGTGGTGACTTTGAAGAAAGAATTAAAGGCATTATTGACGAGGTTAAGAACTCAACTGACATTATTCTTTTCATTGACGAAGTTCACACAATTATGGGTGCAGGCAGTGCCGAGGGTGCAGTTGATGCAGCAAATATTTTGAAACCGTCACTTGCACGAGGAGAATTACAGTTAATCGGTGCTACAACCATTGTCGAATACAGAAAAAATATCGAGAAGGATGCTGCACTTGAGAGAAGATTTCAACCCATTACTGTAGGTGAGCCAACTCCCGAAGATGCCATTGAAATTTTGAAGGGAATTCGAGACAAGTATGAGGCACACCACAAGGTGAAAATTACCGATGAAGCAGTTAAATCTGCAGTTATTCTATCTCACAGATATATCGGTGACAGATTCTTACCCGACAAAGCTATTGATTTGATTGACGAGGCTTGTTCAAAGGTAAGGCTCGTGTCATCAACTCCGCCTGACGACATCAAGGAAATGGAAAAGAAAATTGCCACTCTCTGTGCAGAAAAAGAGATGGCAGTGAGTCAGCAGGACTTTGAAAGAGCAGCCAAGCTTCGTGACGAAGAAAAGGAACTGACACAGAAATTTAATTCCGAAAAAGCAAGATGGCAGAATGAGGATAAATCACAGGAAAAGCAGGTAACGGAAACAGAAATTGCCGAAATTGTGTCAGGTTGGACGGGTGTACCTGTAAGTCAGATGACGGAGGAAGAAAGTCAGCGACTTTTAAGAATGGAAGACGAACTTCACAAGAGAATTGTTGGACAGGACACAGCAGTTACAGCTATCGCAAAAGCAATTCGCAGGGGCAGGGCAGGGCTTAAAGACCCCAAAAGACCAATTGGCTCATTCATCTTCTGTGGTCCGACGGGTGTTGGTAAAACTGAACTTACAAAGGCACTTGCTGAGAGTATGTTTGGTGACGAAAATGCTATGATTAGGCTTGATATGAGTGAATTTATGGAGAAACATACGGTTTCTAAACTCATTGGCTCACCTCCGGGATATGTGGGTTTTGACGAGGGAGGTCAGCTGACGGAAAAAATCCGTAGAAAGCCTTATTCCGTAGTGCTTTTTGACGAAATCGAAAAGGCTCACCCCGATGTTTTCAATACACTGCTTCAAATCCTTGACGACGGTATTCTGACCGACTCCCAAGGCAGAAAAGTTGACTTTAAAAACGCAGTAATTATAATGACATCCAATGTTGGTGCAAGGCTTATTAACGAGGAAAAAGCCACATTCGGCTTTACTGCAAATGAAAACAGCCACTCCGAAGAGAAAATCAAAGAGGCTGTTATGGGTGAACTTAAAAACACCTTCCGACCCGAATTTCTGAACCGTATTGACGACATAATTGTCTTTTCAAGACTTAATGAAAACGACATCAAAGAAATTGCAAAACGACTTTTGAAGGGCTTGGAAAAGAGAATGGAAAGCCTTGAAATCGGTATAACCTTTGACGACAGTGTTGTGGAGTTTATATCAAAAGCGGGGTATGACAAAATCTATGGGGCAAGACCCTTAAAGAGAGCAATTCAAACAAAAATCGAAGATGTTCTCTCCGAAAAAATTCTTGAAAAAGAGATTGAAAAGAACAAAAACTATGTTTGTTCGATTGAAAATGAGGAGTTAAGGATAAAAGTTAATTAGCTAAATTGGAGTTTATCGGGTTCTTTTAGGATACCCCCCTCAGTCAAATGCTACGCATTTGCCAGCTCCCCCTCAAGGGTGGAGCCCAATATAGCCTGCCCCCTGGAGGGGAAGGTGTCACCGTAAGGTGACGGAAGGGGGGATAAAAAGACACTGATAAATTCAAATTTGTTTTAAACACAAAACAAGGCGAGGGGAAACCCTCGCCTTATCTGTTTGGTTATTCTATTATAAGTTTACCTTCAGCATCAAATTCGTAGTAACCAACCTTGAGGTCTGTGCCTTCTACAAATACCTGACTTAAATAAATTCTCTTATTCTTTGCAAGTTTATGAGAGTCATTGATAAAGTAGTAGTTACCTTCATATTCTACAAGCTGATACGCTTTTTGCATTACACCGTCTTTATAGAAATAATCACCGATTGGGCCATTCTTTAATATCAATTTACCTTCTGCATCGAACTCGTAGTATCCTACCGCAAGGTCTGTTCCTTCTACAAATCCTTGGCTTAAATAGATTCTCTTATTCTTTGCAAGTTTATGAGCATCGTTGATGAAGTAATAATTACCTTCAAACTCTACAAGTTGATATGCATTTAATCTTATACCGTCCTTGTAGAAATAATCACCCTCAGGACCGTTCTTTAATACCAATTTACCGTCTGCATCAAAATCGTAGTAACCAACTTTGAGGTCTGTGCCTTCAACGAATATTTGACTTAAATAAATTCTTGTGTTTTTGGCAATCTTATTGCCATTGTTGATAAAGTAATAGTCACCCTCAAATTCAACAAGTTGATATGCTCTCTGCATTACACCGTCTTTATAGAAATAGTCACCGATTGGGCCATTCTTTAATACCAATTTACCGTCTGCGTCAAAATCGTAGTAACCAACTTTGAGGTCTGTTCCTTCAACAAATATTTGACTTAAATAGATTCTCTTATTTTTTTGGATTTTATTGTAGTCACCGATAAAGTAGTAATCGCCTTCAAATTCAACAAGCTGATATGCTTTCTGCATTACATCATTCTTGTAAAAATAGTCACCCTTAATGCCCGTGAACGGGCTACGCTTGATTGCTACATCCTCGACAAGTTTTTCAGATGATAAATCAAGGACTTCATCGGTATGTAAGTCAAAATAATCATATCCGTCAGCAAGATAATCGCTGAGTGTGTCTTCAGTTTCAAAATCTATACGGATATATCTGTAAGCACCACCACTGAATGTAACAGGAGAGTTAATATTAAGGCCGTAATATAAAAAACCGCCTCCTGTTGAATCCGTAAAATGAACGGGTGCGTTAATTGTAAAACTGCCGCTTGATGGCTGGTCCCAATACATTCCGTTAAGGTCAAGTGTTATTGCCTTGTTTATTTCGAGATTGTTATAGTCGCCGTAATCATTAAGCAATTTTATTACACTGCCGTCTTCAGCATAGTAAAGTGCATCTGCGAAAGAACCGTGATATGTAACAGCTTCGCCTGTTGTAAGTAAGAACGGAAGGCGATATAAACAATCTGTACAAACTCCGTTATCTATTGATTCGTGGGGACACTTTGCACCGCAAGTTATGCAGTTGTAATCATTTTCATGACTATAATAATGTTCACATTCTAAATCTGCGGGATATTCGATACCGCAATATATACATTCGCCGAAATACCAACCGTGTTTGTTTTCGTCAGCTTCACCAAACCATTCTTCACAAACTTCACACTGATAACCCTTACAGGTTTGTTCTGTGCTAAGGTCATGGTCACCTGCTTCACCGTACCATCCTTCGCAGAAATAACAATAATAACCCTTACAGGTCTGTTCCGTGCTAAGGTCATGGTCACCTGCTTCACCGTACCATGCTTTGCAAACTTCACACTGATAGCCCTTACAGGTCTGTGTTCCGCCTGTGTGCTCAACACAGGGTGCAATTAAATATACAGTGTAGTTGTAAGCACCATTGTGGTCGAAAAATTTAAAGTAATATGTTTCGCCGGCTGTATATTCATATGTAAAATAAAAATCAAGGTCATTTTCTTCTCTGTAGTAGCTGTCGTCTACATTGACAAGTTCTTCCGTATTACGGTCATAAAGTGTTACCATCGGGTCCGCATCAGAAACAGAACTAATAATAAATCTACCGCTTACATCAGGAACGAATTTTACATACTCTTCTTTTGTGATAGTATAAGTTCCGACTTTGATTTCATTACCGAGAAAGGCATTACAGAAATCACATAAACCATTTTCGTTTTCATCTGTGTGCTCACTTGTTTCACCGTACCATTCGCCACAAACTTCACACTGATAACCCTTGCAGGTCTGTGTGCCGCCTGTGTGTTCAGCACAGGGTGCAATTAAATATACAGTGTAGTCGTAAGCACCAGTGTGGTCATAGAATTCAAAGTAATAGGTTTCGCCGGCTGTATATTCATATGCAAAATAAAAATCAAGGCCATTTTCTTCTCTGTAGAAGCTGTCGTCTATCTGGGTAATGGGTGACTTATCGCTATCATAAAGTGTTACCATAGGGTCTGTATCAGAAACAGAACGCAAAACAAATTTACCGCTTTCGGTAGGAACAAATTTTACATACTCTTCTATTGTGACAGTATAGGTGTCACCGGCTTTGATTTCAGGATACTCCTCAACTGCAAAAGCAGATAAAGGTGCAATCGTTACAATCATAAGTAACGCAAGCATTATGCTTAAAATTTTGTTGGTTTTTTTCATATGTTTTCCTCCTAATTTATCTAAAACAGTTCATTGAATGCCTGTTCATTTACTTGTTCAATATATTCTTTGAATTCTTGGAAAATTCGGCTGCCGATTTTTTTGTAATTCATTGAGAGAACTTTTTGAATTTTTGTTTTTCTTATTTCTTCGGGAACTTTATAGATATACAGTATTGCATCAAGTGCCCCTGAAATTCTTACATCAAGGGGTGTTGATGTTTCGGTTTTCATAAGTGTTGCATATTCAATTCCCGAAACAAGGACTTCTGCTTCCCTGAAATTTTCGTCCGTCCATTCCGAACAATATTCAGAAAATACCATTTTTGCTCTTTGCGAATCGTTTTTTCGAATGATTTCAAGTGTAAGGGGGCTTGTATAAGCAGAACTGAACAAATCCCTTGCTGCTTCATTTTCTTCCGCTGCCGATGCCATTGACATAAGCTCAAGACAAACAGCAAGAACAAGACTTATTCCGTCGTCAGCCTCTTCTTTCATCAATTTCCACTGAAAATCGCAAAGCATTTCAGTAAGGACTGCTAACAGATGCTCCTTTGACGGAAAATAAAAGGTAAGATTACCTAACGAAATATCCAATTCATTACATAGGGCTCTTGCCGATGTGCTTGAGTATCCCTTTTCAAGAAACAAGTGAAGTGCAGTCTGAATTATTTTTAGCTTTGTTATATTCGTATGCCTTTTTGCCATAATTCACCTCCCAAAAGAAACACTATTTAGTACGAGTACTATTTTAGTACCCGTACTAAAATTTGTCAATAATTTTTGTTAAAATTTTGTCAGGCGATACTTACAAAGTTTAGTGCAGATTTTTGGTTATTATGAATAATGGAAATTAAAACAATATATATCATAGGTTTTTTTGCTGTTATGCGATATTATGTTTGCTCCACAAATTCAATTTTGCAACAAAAAAAGAGAGTGGTTTCACTCTCTTTTCTACTTATAATGCTTTTCCGTCCTTTGTGAACAACGGTAATTCCTGGAGAAAAATAATATCGTCCCGTTTTGCTGCATCACCCTCGGCAAGAATGAACATTTTGCCACAGACGATTCCGCCTGCGTCATTAACAAGTTTTTCAACTGCTGCAAGGGACTGACCAAGGGACACAACATCGTCAACAATGAGAATTCTTTTACCTTTCATTAACTCTGCATCGGCCATATCGAGGTAGAGTTTCTGCTCACCCTCAGTTGTAATTGAGTTAACAGTTGATTCGAAAACCCCTGTCATATAAAGCTTCGGTTTTTTACGAGCCACAAAATACTTTTGGTTATTCTGAAGTCTTGCCATTTCGTGAGCAAGGGGAATACCCTTTGCCTCTGCTGTGATTATGTAGTCATATTCGGGAGCTTTTTTGAGTAATTCCCGGGCACAAGCAGTTGTAAGTTCCGGGTCGCCAAAGATTACAAAGCCGGCAATCATAAGTTCTTCATTTAACGGACAAAGAGGTAAAAATCTCTCGTGTCCTGCAATAGTCATTCTGTGAAACATAATAATTCTCCTTTAAAACAGAAAACGGCAGATTGCCCATCCACCGTTCCGTTTGATTTTAATTATTCAGCCAATGCTCGTGATAACCACACTTCTGCAATATCAAGAGCAGCATAAAGGCCTTTTTTCTCACTTGATTTAACAATTCTCTCACGAGGGCTGACATCGGGGTCAGTATTAAGCAACTGGATTGAAACCTTTGAAGCAATCTCAACATCGTCAACGGGTTTTGTTGCAAGAATCTGCATCATAATAACATATTTCTCGTTGGGATAGCCGTAGTAAATTGTGTTGCCGTTTCTGACTAATGGTTTACCCTTGTAAGTGAGGAATTTATTCTTTTCTGCCATAGAAACACCTCAATTATTTTTTAGAGTTTTTAAGATAATCCTTCACAAGGTCCTGCAAAAGCTCATCTCTGTCAAGGCGACGAATAAGGCTTCTTGCGTTGTTGTGAGTAGTAATGTAGGTAGGGTCCTCAGAGAGAATGTAGCCTACAATCTGGTTAATGGGGTTGTAGCCCTTTTCAACCAATGCGTCATAAACAGTCACAAGAATCTGTCGAGTTGTTTCCTCACGCTCATCCTTTAAGGAAAATTGAATTGTCTTGTTAGGGTCAAGCATTTCGCCACCTCCTGATAATAATTAAATATATTATATACCGTTTAAAAATAAAAAACAATACTAATTTTGAATTTTATACTATTAATACGTAACACGTATTTCATAGCAGGGCTATTTCATATTCTGCATGAATATTTCATAAATTCCGTCAGGAATTTATTTCATTTATTTTGCGAAACAGTATTAACGGAGGCTATTAGAATTCGCCTAATAGTTCCACATTGATTGATTAAAGGCTTGATAATATCTTCACTTGCAAGTTCGGATTTTATAATTAACTCTAACCATTATTCAGTTTCATTACATTCTTGTAATGAAATTTTAAGTTTTGCTACAAAATCGGCTTTGCTTCTTGCATAATTTGCTTCTCGAATATTTGCACCTATTGATGTAGCAGACCTTTCCAACTGATTTGTTAAAGAATAATGACCTTTTATACTTTGACAAAGTTTTATGATTTTTACTGCAAAGTCAGTGGATAATTCAACAAGCTTGTTTTCTTTCACCTAATCACTCCAATATAATTTGATGAAATATTGCTGTGCAATATGAAATAATCTGATGATTATGAAATATTTTATCTTACGATAAAATATGAAATAAGAACCTGCAAAAGCAGATTCTTATTCATTCTTTAAGATTTCAATGCAATTCCGTCTTTGCTAAGTGCATCAATAATAGAGTTTGCAACTTCCATAACCTCTTCAGTTGTGAGAGTTCTTTCAGGATGTGAGAAAGTCATTCGGGTAGTAATACTCTTGCCGTTTTCGTCACGGTAAGTGTCTGTTACTTCAACCTTTTTTATAAGTGGGCAGTTTGCATTTTCGATAGCCTTACCGATTGGAGCAAATGTTTCGCTTACAAATGAAAGGTCAATTTCCATTTCAGGGAAACGAGAAGGCTCTTGATAGTGAATACCTGCGTCTGAAATTTCTGTAAACAAAGGAACATCAATTTCAGCAAATACGATTGCAGCCTTTTTGTCGATTTTCTTACTGACTGTTGGGTGAACAACACCGATTTTACCAAGAACTACACCATCACAAGAGATTTCGTTAAGGTTTCTCGGATGCTCATAACCAAGAGTTGCTTCCATTGGAGTGAATGTAAGAGCCTTGTGCTTGATGTTGTCGGAGATAACTGAAAGCATTGTTGCAAGTTCAACATAAAGAGTTTCCAAAGATTTTGTTTTGCTGTAAAGTGTAACGCAGAGCTTCTTTCTCTCGTTGCAAAGTCCGTCGTCTTTAAGTCCGTCAACAGTTCTGCCTATTTCAAATACACCAAAATCTGTGGAGAAATTAGTGTTTGTCTTAACCTGACAAAGTTGAGTTGGAACAATTGACTTGCGGATTGTTTCAATATTAGGATTTGTAGCACCTGCCAGCTTGATATTATCCTCAATCTCCATACCAAGTGCCTTGTATTCATCATAATACTGCCATACATAAGAATGGAGTTCGTGAAGTGAGTAGCGATGAACAAGCATATCCTTAATTCTGTCTTCAACTGTCTTTTCTGCCTTTGCACGAACAGGGTAGAGGGGAGCAGCTGCTGTGTGAATGTCAAAATTGTCGTAACCGTAAATTCTTGTGATTTCCTCAACAATGTCTGCCTTGATAGTAACATCCTTTGTTGCTCTCCAAGATGGGACTTCTACTGTGAAGTTGTCACCATCGTTAGAAGCCTTAAAACCGAGAGAATTAAGAGTATTTACAATAGTATCGTTTGCGATTTCTATACCTGTGTACTTGTCAATGAATGCCTTGTCAAAGTCAAGTGTTACTGTTGGATATTTAAAAGCGTATTCATCAGTAAGTGCAGAAACAACTTGTGCATCAGGGTCAATGCTAAGAAGGAGATTAACAAATCTTGCAATAGCAGGAACTGTCATTTCAGGGTCAAGGCACTTTTCGTAACGGTTTGAAGCGTCTGTACGGTGAGCAAGACGAACAGTTGACTTTCGGATTGATGCAGCATTGAATGTTGCAGATTCAAGTGTTAGTGTTGTTGTATCCTCTACGATTTCAGAGTCAAGTCCACCCATAATACCTGCAATAGCAACAGGAGTATTGTCATTGCAAATCATAAGAGTGTTTTCGTCAATATTTCTGTCAATTCCGTCAAGTGTCTGGAATGTGAAAGGAGCAGGGAATCTCTTGATACGGATTTTTTCAACTTTTCTTGAATCGAAAGCGTGCATTGGCTGACCCATTTCAAGCATCAAGTAGTTTGTAAGGTCAGCAAGAAGGTTAATCCCACGCATACCACAGTAGAAAAGACGGATTCTCATATTAACAGGGCTAACATTCTTTGTGATGTTTGCAACTTGTAAGCAAGAGTATCTCTGGCAAAGGTCATCCTCAATTTTAAGGTCAACCTTTGGAAGATTGTCATATTGTGACAAGTCAACCTGTGGTAATGGCTTTAGTGGGCGTCCTGCAAGGGAAGCAAATTCACGAGCAATACCATAGTGTCCCCAAAGGTCAGGACGGTTTGTAAGAGATTTATTGTCAACCTCGAAAACAATGTCATCAATTTCGTAAAGGTCTTTAAGGTCAGTACCATTCTTTACATCATCAAGAATGTCCATAATGCCTGAATTGTCATCGGAAATGCCGATTTCCTTTTCAGAACAGCACATACCGTTTGACATATATCCTGCAAGCGGTCTTGGAGAAATCTCAATTTCACCTAATTTTGCACCAACTTTAGCAAATGCAGTTTTCATTCCAAGACGCACATTTGGAGCACCGCAAACAACATCAACTAATTCCTCAGCACCGATATCTACTTTGAGAAGGTGGAGTTTTTCTGATTTCGGATGGTCCTGAATATCCTTGATTTCAGCAACTACGATACCACTGAAATCGCTACCTTTAAAGAAAATTTCGTTCTCAACTTCTGCAGTTGAAAGTGAAAATTTACGGATTAAGTCCATTTTGTCAAGACCTGAAAGGTCAACGAAATCGCTAATCCAGTTCATTGATAAAAACATAATTTACTCCTCCTTCCTTAATCTTCGTCGTCTGTGAACTGTGTAAGAGTTTTAAGACTGCCACTGTTCAAATCACGAATATCTTTAACACCGTATTTCATCATTGCAAGACGGGTAAGTCCAAGTCCAAATGCGAAACCTGTGTATTCTTCAGGGTCAATTCCGCCTGCTTTAAGTACCTCAGGGTGAATCATACCGCAGGGGCAAAGCTCGAGCCAACCGCTGTGCTTACAAGAAGGACAACCCTCACCACCACAGATAAGGCAGGAAATATCAAGTTCAAAACCGGGTTCAACGAATGGGAAGAAACCGGGACGAAGTCTTACTTTAATGTCCTTACGGAAAACCTCTGAAAGCATTGTTTTCATAAAGTAAATAAGGTTTGAAATTGAAATGTCCTTGTCAACCATAACGCCTTCCATCTGGAAGAATGTGTTTTCGTGACAAGCGTCAGTAGCCTCGTTTCTGAAGCAACGACCCGGGAAAATAGCCTTAATTGGCATACCGTCGTTGATAAGAGCATCCTTATACTTTTTATAAATAGCATTCTGTGCTGCAGATGTGTGAGATTTTAATAACTGACCATTATCTAAATAATATGTGTCCTGCATATCTCGTGCAGGGTGGTCCTTTGGAATGTTAAGAGCCTCAAAACACTCGTAGTCGGTAACGATTTCGCTGTAATCTTCAATATTAAATCCCATTGAACGGAAAACGCTCTCGCATTGACGCTGTACAAGTGTAATTGGGTGGTATGAACCACGAGTTAAATTAGCAGGAACAGAAATATCGAAAATTGGTGTGCTTTCAATTTCCTTTTTGAGTTCAAGGTCCTTGAGTTCCTGACTTTTTTCTGCAATTTTCTGTTCAACAAAGGCACGGACCTCGTTGACAATCTGACCCATAATTGGTCTTTCTTCTGCTGATAATGAACCCATCATTTTAAGCATGGATGTAAGTTCACCTTTTTTACCAAGCACCTGAACTCTGAATTCTTCAAGTTGGCTCTGCTGGGTAAAAGTGCTGAGTTCGGCTTGTGCACGAGCACGAATAGCCTCAAGTTTTTCTCTCATCTTTTCTTCCTCACTTTTTAATATTTAATCGGAAATATAGGGAATGTAAATAAAAAATCCCACACTCCAAAGAGTATGGGACGAATAAAAATCCGCGGTACCACCCAAATTTTAGCACAAGTAATAACTTGAAAGCTAACACTTTCCGTATCCTGTAACGGGAATAAACCGTCATCATCTACTGTTAGTTCAACGATGCCACTCCAAAGGGAACTTCAATTAAGTTTTCGGCTTATGTGCTTTCAGCCACGACACAATTCTCTGGCAAGGTTACTCACTTAATCTACTTTCTTTTTCACTGTGTTTCAATATCCAAGGTATTATATCAAATGATTATGCATTAGTCAAGTTAAATTTGTTTCTTTTTCCGCAATACCTCGTGACTTTCGGCTTGTGATATATCTAATATGTTAATATGTCAAATTTGAATTTGTCGGGATGATTTGATTTAACCCCCCTCAGTCTTGCCTACGGCAATCCAGCTCCATTACTCGCCTGCCGGCTCAGACAGTGCTTCTGCTTCGCAGAGGTGTCCACCGGACACCCGCACCCCTCAAGGG
>JAZSBY010000036.1:0-14849 GCA_045602655.1 Candidatus Fimenecus sp.
ATTAAAACCTATTAAATCCCTATGTATTATTATCTTACACTATCATAAATTTCATAGAAATTTTTAATAAATGTTGTACCGGCATGTTTGCCATACGAAATCAAACACCAAGTATCATCATCAAACTCACCTGTGTTTTCATTATATTGGAAACCTGCCATAACGTAATTAGCTTCGTTAGCAACATAACCTGCAGCATCATTCATAAGGTCCATTATTATAATATCTTCACCTGTATATTCTCTGATTGGTAGCATTGGGAAGCCCTTTGCACCGTTTCCGCCAAAGAGAAGTTCTCCAAATGTTTCACCAGGACTCATATATACCTTAACACTGTCACCAAATTCAAGGTATCCAACCTCAGAAACAGTGTAATAATTGTTTTTAACATCCTTAAGAACAAGGTTATCAGCAATTGATGTTTTACCGAGAAGGCCTACAATATTATTCTCAATTTGAACAGTAAACTGTTTTGATTTAATATTAAGAACAGGTTTTACTTCTTCTTTTGAAACAGTTGGAAGTCCATCATACCATACAGTATAACCTTCATTTCCCTGATATTTTGCAACATCAAGTCTGTCCCCTGTGCGTTCATTAAGAGCAATTCTTTCTGCTGTATTCATACACATTCCAAGAAGTATGTAACCGATTTCATAACCATAACGCATTGCACCATTATGTGCTGAACCATCGAGCTCATCATTTGAATAATGACGCGATGAACTAACAGTTGAAACATTACCTTGAATAAAAATAAAATTAAAGCCGGCATCGTTAATTACTTTTTCTGTATACCATATAAAATCAGCACTGAATTTTCTGTCAAGTTTTAATGGGTCACTTTCATCCTGATTCCAATCAAAACTTGAAGATTCCGGATGGCAACCATATGTAGCTACTATTGTAGGAGTTTTTTCTGAACTGAATGGTACAAATTCAAGTTTATAAAGATTAGGGTCGTAAACTATAGGTGCTGTTCTGTCAAAAAGATAATCTTCAAGGTTAATTGATGAATAATACATTTTACCTGTTGTCATGTCACTGAGTGCTTCTTCAACAGCTTTCTTTGAACCATCAATTAGAGACTTAATGAATTCACGAGGAACACCATATTTTACATTATCTGAAATAACATTGTTCACCAAACAACCAATAGGGTCAGTCCAAACACCCTGGGAGTCAATACCTGTATGAATATGTGTACAAGTAACATTTATACTTACAATGTTGTTTTCTTCTGCAATCTCTTTAAGAGCTTCACGGATTAAACGCACATCAGAATTAGCAAGACCCATAGCATCAACAGAAATAAAGACAACATTTCCTCTACCGGAGCCATCATTCATAACAATAACTCTTGACATTAAGTCCTCATAGTTTCCGTCATCATCTTTGTACATTTCATTACCATAAACATAAGGAATATATGCACCTTTTGCATAAGATTTTTTGCCAAAATCTTCCGGCAGAATTGATGCCTTGCCGTAACCAAGACTCCACACTTTATCACCTTGTGGCTCATCTATAAACTCGTCCATACCTGGGTAAAAATTCTCGTATGAATCAATATCAAAGCTTTCATAGTCAATTACTGCTGCTGAATCAGGAACAGCATAATTTAACAATTTACCAACAATATCATTGATTAAAAAGTCAGTTACTTTATTAAAAATCTTACATAAAAGAATCTTGCTTTCAACATCATCAAGATTTTCTACTGATGTATCTGATAACATCACGTATTCTTCAATAGAGTCATACGAATCACTTGCACTTACAGGAACATACATTAGTGGCAAAGCAATACATAAGCACAATGATATCGCAAGTACCTTTCTTAAAACTTTCTTCATAATAATACCTCCATAAATTAAAATACTTTATTTCTAATTTCATCTTTAAAAATGAAACGATATCCATTATTCTCCAATAATTCCTCATCAAGCATCATTTTACCTAATCCACGAATTTTAGCTTGAGTAGGTTTGTCAACCTCATCACATCTAATTCCTAATTGTGAAGAAAGTCTTGATGAAATATCAAAAATTAAGGCACCGCCACCGCATAGTTTTATACCATGGTCGGCAGCATCAGCTAAAAGTTCCGGCTGAATCGTTGAAATTTCATCACGAATATCCTTAACTAAAAGATTTATTTGTTCATCAACATAAGGGAAAACCTCAGTTGATGTAATCTCAAAAGAAATTGGCATTTCATCAAGATTGCTTTTTCCTGATGCAAAAAGAGCAGATTCACATTCTCTTTTCTGTGCTGCAGTAATCTTACATTTGATTTCCCTTGCAGTATGTGGTCCAATTAAAATATCTCTATCCTGCTTTAAATGATTTATAATAGCTTTATCAATCTCATAGCTTCCTCGTTTAATAACACCACTTGCAACAATACCACCCATTGATACAATTGCATACTCTGTAACTTGGTGTCCTATATCAACCACCATTCTACCTCCTATTTTATCAGTAGAGATGTCACAGCCAAAAGCAGAAGCAAGTATACCATCAACTAAGCAAACTCGACCGGCACCTGCGAGAGTAACTACATCAAGAAAAGTTCTTTGTTCCAATCTAGAGATGTTTGACGATAATCCAATAACAATGTTAGGCTTATATATCCTGTTGCCGCAAACTCGTTGTAAGTAATATCGCAACATTCTTTCAGCCATAACAAAATCCGAGATTTTACCATCTTTTATAACTTTAGTGATAGTAATTTCATCGGAACATCTTCCGTAAACCTTATCAGCTGCCTCACCAAATGCAATAGGATTACCAGTTTCTTCATCAATGGCTACAATTGACGGCTCATCAACAACAATACCTTTTCCTTCAGCAAAAATCTTCAATGATGACGAACCAAAATCAATCCCAATTTTCATTCCTCTCAAGGATTACTCCTCCTTGCATCAGTTTTTTCTAAATTGTTGTTTTAATCTCAAATCCTTTGACAATATCATTTTGCGTAATCTGATACTTACAGGCGTTACCTCCATAAGCTCATCGTCTTTGATAAATTCCATTGATTGTTCAAGGCTGAGTACTGTATGTGGAACAAGTCTTAAAGCATCATCCGAACCTGAAGCTCGGGTATTTGTCAAATGTTTTGTCTTACAAATATTACAAGTTAAATCTTCATTTTTTGAACATTCACCAACAATCATACCCTCATAAACGGGAACACCAGGTCCAATGAATAATCTTCCCCTGTCTTGAGTGTTAAAAAGACCGTAAGCAGTGCTTTCTCCTGTTTCGTGAGCAACTATAGAGCCTCGTTCACGAGTTTCAATTTCACCCTTATATGGTTCATAGCCTGCAAAAAGATTATTCATAATACCATTGCCATTTGTATCTGTCATAAACTCTGAACGATATCCTATAAGTCCTCGTGCAGGGATTTTAAATTCAAGATGAGTTGCACCACCATCACGAGTTCCCATATTTTCAAGTTCGCCACGACGAGAGCCAATCTTCATCATAACAGCACCAACATATTCTTCTGGCACTTCAACAATTAGCAACTCCATAGGCTCTAACAATACACCATCTTGGATTTTTGTAATAACCTTAGGTCTTGAGACCTGAAATTCGTAGCCCTGACGACGCATAGTTTCAATGAGAATAGACAAATGCAACTCTCCACGACCTGAAACCTTAAATGTATCTGTTGAATCTGTTTCTTCAACCCTCATACTGACATTGGTTTCAACCTCTTTATAAAGACGGTCACGAAGATTTCTTGATGTTACAAACTTACCCTCTCTTCCGGCGAAAGGACTATCATTTACAATGAAGTTCATAGAAATGGTTGGCTCATCAATTTTAACAAACGGAAGAGGTTCAATACATTCAGGTGAACAAAGTGTTTCTCCAATATTAAGGTCAACAATTCCGGAAACACATATAATGTCACCCACGGATGCATTTTCAACTTCAACACGTTTTAACCCGTCAAATTGATATAAACGAGAGATTTTAACATTTTGTTCAGTGCCATCAGTCTTACATAGAATTAAACTATCGTTTTTCTTTATGTTTCCGCGTTCAACTCTGCCAATACCGATTCTTCCGATGTAATCATCATAATCAAGACTTGAAAACAATACTTGCAAAGGAGCATCACTATCACCTGTAGGAGCATCGATATAATCGATAATAGCATCAAATAATGGACGCATGTCACCCTCACGAATGGTTGGTTCATTTGATGCATAACCATCTCTGGCAGAAGCATAAATAACTGGAAATTCAATTTGTTCATCACTTGCACCAAGTTCAATAAACAAATCTAAAACCTCATCAATCACCTCAGAAGGTCTTGCACCCGGTCTATCAATTTTATTAACAACAACTAATACCTTTTTGTTTAGTCCCAATGCTTTTTTTAACACAAATCTTGTCTGCGGCATACAGCCTTCAAAAGCATCAACAAGTAATAATACACCATCAACCATTGTAAGTATTCTTTCAACTTCACCACCAAAATCGGCATGTCCAGGAGTATCCACAATATTGATTTTTATATCACTATACTGAACAGAAGTATTTTTAGAAAGGATTGTTATACCTCTTTCACGTTCAAGGTCATTTGAATCCATAACTCTGTCTTGTACAACTTCGTTTGTTCTGAAAATTCCACTTTGCTTTAAAAGTTCGTCAACAAGAGTTGTTTTACCGTGGTCAACATGAGCAATAATTGCAATATTTCTTACATTTTCTCTCTTATTCAAAAAATTCACCTACACATTATACATCTTATCATATTTTATCACTTCCTTTTCATTTCTGCAATATTAAATATACATTTATATACTTTACAAATAGAAAAAAATAGGCTAAAATTTATTAAGATTATGTGAGGTGATATAATTGCACAAAAATGTTAAATTATTTATATTATCATCCCTTGAAAAGTTATACCATGATGATGTAATTCCTAAAAAAGAAATAACATCATTTTCAATGCTAAAGAACGAAAAAAAATCCTTTCAAATTGCAGTTGAAACAGATGAAGAATTCGAAGGAAAAATAGACATTGATACACAGTTTAATTTCTCAATGTACTCAGTTGAATATATTAAATCTGACTTCCCAATGTCAAAGGATGCTGATGATTACTTTCGCTTTTCAAATGATGGATTCTATCCTGATTTGTTGATTCCTATCAGTGATACAATTTCATTTAATAAAGGAATCAATGTTTTTTGGGTAGAAATTGAAACATCGAACGAACTTTTTGGCAAGTGCAATATTAAAATATCATTAAAAGATAATCTGAGATTAGAAATAAATAAGAGTTTACTTGTTGAAGTAATCAATTACGATATAGACTTTAAAGATTTTATTTACACCAATTGGTTCCATACAGACTGTTTAGCATCATATTATAATGTTGATGTTTTTTCAGATGAGTATTGGCGAATTACAAAAAACTTTTTGAAGACTGCAGCAGATTATGGAATGAATTGCGTTCTAACGCCTATTTTTACACCACCACTTGATACTGAAGTCGGAAAAGAAAGACCCACTGTTCAGCTTGTTGATGTTTGTGAGGAAAATGGTTGTTATTCATTTGAATTTGACAAGCTTGATAAATGGATTAAAATGGCTGAAGAATGTGGTATTACATATTTTGAAATGTCGCATTTATTTACACAATGGGGTGCTCGTCATGCACCCAAAATAATGGCAACAGTTAACGGTGAATATAAAAAGATTTTTGGTTGGGAAACAAAAGCATCGTCAAAAGAATATGTTAACTTTCTTACAGAATTCTCGAAAGAATTAAAAAAATATATAGAAAAGAACAATCTTAAAGACAGAACTTTAATTCATGTTAGTGATGAGCCTAACTTTTCAATGCTAATTCCATACTCAAAAGCATCAAAACTTATACATAAATTATTTAAAGGATATAAAATAATTGATGCTTTATCAGACCATTGGTTTTACAAATTAAAAATTGTCTCATCTCCTATCCCCTCCAATGACCATATTGATAAATTTATTGGAATTTGTCCAAATTTGTGGGTTTATTATTGTAGTGCTCAAAACAAAAAATATGTATCAAATCGATTTTTCTGTAATGATTCAATAAGAAATCGTGTTCTGGGATATCAAATGTACAAATATGATATAAAAGGTTTTTTGCATTGGGGATATAATTTTTACTACACACAGCTTTCCAAAAAACTTATTGACCCATATACAATAAGTGATGCCGGTGGAAAATTCCCTTCAGGTGACAGTTATGTTGTTTATCCAGCAAAGGACGGCACACCTTATCAATCAATCCGTTTAAAAGCTTTTTATGATGCCTTACAGGATATGGCTGCCTTAAATGCACTTGAAAAATTAACCAATAAAAAAACCTGTATTGATATAATTGAAGAGAATGGTCGTTATCAACTATCATTCAGCGAATACCCACATTCCGACGAATGGTTGCTTTCAACAAGAGAAAAAATAAATTCAAAAATTAAGGAAAGTTTAAAATGAAGAAATTTTTTAAGTCAGTAAAAAATTTCATAAGAGAAACGGATAAAATACTTTTGCTGTTATGTGCTTTAACATCAGCATTCGGTTGTGTATCTGTTTTAAGTGCAACAAGATGGAGTGCTACTGAAGGTTCGATGGTAACACGAGACTTTATGGTTATGGCATTTGCTGTTTGTGCAGGATTGGTTATTGCATTGATAATATCTTTCATCGACTATGAATTTATTATCAAAATGGCGCCACTAATTGGTTTATTCTGTATAGGAATAATGGTTTTGACACTTTTATTTGGTGTTGGACCTATTGAGAGACCTGACGCCAAAACATGGCTTAAAATCGGTAATACAGGTATCTTCTTTCAACCCTCAGAAATTGTTAAAATTGGTTTTATAATTACATTTGGTGTACATCTTGAAAAACTTAAAGGAAATATAAATCATCCACTTTCAATTCTACAATTAGGCATACACGCTTTAATTCCGATTGGACTTGTTATCATTTCGGGTGATATGGGTTCTGCCTTAGTATTTATTATCATCGCTATTGCTATGCTTTTTATTTCAGGACTACACTGGGGTTATTTTTTAGGTGGCGGTCTGTTGATATTAGCATCTCTACCACTTGCTTGGATATACTTGCTTGAAGGCATACAAAAAGACAGATTTTTAGCACTGATTTTTCCGGAAATGTATCCTGATATTATTTACCAACAGGAAAGAGGGTTAGCTGCCCTTGGTGGCGGTGGAATTACAGGACAGGGCTTATTTAAAGGAACTTTAACACAAATTCCTAACGCTATTCCCGAAGCAGAGAATGACATGATATTTACTGTTATAGGTGAAGAACTCGGACTTATCGGTTGTGTATCTGCATTATTGTTACTTACTGCAATAATAATCAGAATTATCCGTACAGGTCGGCTTGATAAGGTTGGCAATACAAAGGTTATGTGTTACGGAGTTGCTGCAATGATTGCCGGTCAGGTTGTAATCAATATCGGTATGTGCCTTATGCTTTTACCTGTTGTCGGTATTACTTTACCATTTTTCAGTGCAGGTGGCTCATCTAATCTATGTATTTATTTTTCAATTGGCTTAATATTGAGTTTTTACAGATATAATCAACAAAACGATATGATTCATGTAAGTCAGTCTAATATTTACAATCCATTTTCAGATATATAAAAATAAGAGGTCACTTGACCTCTTATTTTTATACCTTTTTAACAGCACCCATATTTGCCATAATTTTTTTAGTACCAACTTTTTCAAATGCAATTTCCATAAGAACATCATTTCCCATAGGACGAAGAGAAATAACCATTCCCCTGCCAAAAACTCTATGAATAACCTGTTCACCAACGATAAATTGATTTGTTGGTTTTTTGTTATCATTGCCAAATCCGGTACCGAATCCATTAGAAATCGGTTTTGAACTTGAAATATTTGTTTGTTGACGGGATTGAATCGGCCTTTTAGGCTTAACAAGAGTTTCACAGCAATCTGATGGTAATTCTTCTAAAAATCGTGACGGTCTATTATATTTGGTTGAGCCAAAAATCATTCTTGAACGGGTATTCAAAAGATATAGTTTCTTCTTTGCTCTTGTAATACCAACATAAGCCAATCTTCTTTCCTCTTCAATTTCAGAGGCATCATACAAAGATTGCATCCCGGGGAAGACTCCTTCCTCCATACCAGGAATAAAAACAACAGGGAATTCAAGACCTTTCGAAGAATGAAGTGTCATCAATACAACAGCATCAGCATCCGAATTATAATTATCAATATCAGTTAAAAGTGCAACTTCTTCAAGAAAGTCAGATAAATCACTATCAGGGTTTTCTTCTTTAAATCTAATTAGGTTGGAATTCAACTCATCAAGGTTTTGAAGCCTTTCCTCACCCTTTTCCTTATCTAACATTAAGGTTACCTTATATCCTGTTTCATCAAGTAATGACAAAAAAACAGCAGATGGAGATTCACGAGTAAGCAATTCTGTGAAACTTTCTATCATTGATGTAAATTCAATCAATTTAGATGAACTTCGTTTGAGTTTTTCATATTCATCTGCTGACTTAAACACTTGAAATAAACTAATTCCCAATGCATCTGCAATTTCTTTTGCAGTATTGATTGTCGTTGCACCAATTCCTCTTTTTGGAACGTTGATTATTCTTTCAAGTCTGTAATTATCATCGTGATTAACTATAACTGATAAATAAGCAAGAGCATCTTTTATTTCCATACGCTCATAGAATTTATGACCACCGATAATACGGTACGGTATGCCACTTCTTACAAAACATCTTTCAATAGAGTTTGACATCGAATTCATACGATATAATACAGCGTAATCACTGAATTTACCATTTTGCCCCATTGTCTTGGTAATTTCATCAGCAATAAACTTTCCTTCGTCATATTCATTCTCAAGAGTGTTTAAAACAATCTTATCGCCACTGCCGTTGGATGTCCAAAGGTTCTTTCCCTTTCGTTGTTCATTATTTGATATAACAGCATTTGCACCATCAAGAATATTCTGCGTTGAACGATAGTTTTCCTCAAGTCTTATTACTTCAGAATTTTTAAAATTCTTTTCAAAACTTAAAATATTTTCAATAGTTGCACCACGGAATTTGTATATACTTTGGTCGTCGTCACCTACAACACAGATGTTATTATAGCCCTCGGAAAGCAACTTAGTAAGCATAAACTGTGCATGGTTTGTATCCTGATACTCATCTACAAGAACATATTTAAACTTATTTTGATAATACTCTCTAACATCATCAAAGTTTTCAAGAAGTTTAACAGTATTAAAAATTATATCGTCAAAATCCATAGCGTCTGCATTTTTAAGTAGTTGCTGATATTTTACATAGCATTCACCAATTTGTTTTTCACGATAATTACCACTACCAAGAGATAAAAACTCATTAGCCGGTACAAGCATATCCTTTGCTCGACTGATTTCCGATAAAATTGATTTATGAGGGAGGAACTTATCGTCAATATTTAAAAGTCTTTGACATTCCTTCATAACCCGTTTACTATCATCAGTATCATATATTGTAAATCGTGATGAGTAGCCTAACAGTTCAGCATTTTTACGCAAAATACGCAAACAAATTGAATGGAATGTACCTGCCCAAATATCGTTTGCATCCTCACCTATTCTTAAGGCCAATCGTTCTTTCAATTCATTTGCCGCTTTATTAGTAAATGTAAATGCAAGAATTTCCCAAGGCCTTGGAGAATCGACAGATAACACCTTTTTTATGTAAGGATAAACATTGTTATTACCATTATAATAATCATTCATTAAATCTAATGTAGCGTTATCAAAATGTGATTCAATAATATCTGAACCATACGCACAACCATATTTGATAAGGTTAGCAATCCTATTTACCAAAACTGTTGTCTTACCGCTACCTGCACCTGCAAGAATTAAAAGCGGTCCGTCAACCGATAAGACCGCTTTTAACTGCATACTGTTCATTCTTTCAAATTCTTTTAAAATAATTCTATCTCTTAATTCACAAATTTGTGACTGCATATAATAATCACCTTTTAATATAAAAACAATTAGTCAGTATATGATATTGAAATAAATCCGTCTTTTTTATCATCAACATCAATTACTTCATCATTGGTTAACAAAGCACTTGAATTGTACTCAAATTCAACAGGTGTGAACTCGGCTAATTCTGTATGTAAGTTAATCAAATTAGAAGCAGATGTATTAAGCTTTGAGCTAAGTGAATACACATCTCTGTGAAGCTGCTCAATAGAAGAATTGAATTTATTAGAGATAATGTCAACATCTCTTAAAAGTGCTTCTATTTCAAGACATTCCCGCTTAATGTCTTGTGAAGCAACAGCACCTATATCCTTTGCTTTTGAACGAGCATTTTCTACTAAATCATCAGCGTAGCGTCTTGCATCAATGTAAACCGCACCAATCTGCTTTTCTGCTTTTTGAAGTTTTTCTGTTTTATTATCAAAATCAATAAGCTTACTATTCAATTCTTTGTTCTCATTAAGGGCTTTTTCAAGTCTTTTGTTAAGTTCAAGATTATCTTTTTCTTTATTAGCAAGAAGTTCGTTAACTTCCTTAAGTTCCTGAAGTTTATCGGAAATCTCATCTAACTGTTCTCTTAACTCATTTGCCTCTTTTCTTTTTTCATCAAGAAGCATTCTCGTGTCTGCAATTTCACTCTGCAAGTTTTCCACAAGGGCAAGAACATCTGATTTTTTAAATCCACCAAATATTGCAGTTTTCATAATTGTTACATCATTTGCCATAATAAAAATTCCTTTTATGAATATAATTACAATCATATTTTAACAGATTACTTAAAATAAAACAACAAAAATTAAAAAAAATATCTATTTATGTAAAAATCAATAGACAAAATATATTAAAAGTTGTAAAATCAAATAAAAAGGAGGCGTCTTAATGAATAATAATAAAAAAACAGTATTAAAAGTTGCAGGAATACTTGCTGCAACAGCAAGCACATCGTATCTGATACTTGGTAATGCATTTTATTATGTTACACTTACAAGAAGAGGTATGGAAAGCAAAACTGTAGCAAAAATTGCAAGTGGCACAAAGGCAAAGGATGAAGAAAGACTTCGCCTCGATGAAATAAAAAAACAAGGTAAAGACTGGTTTGACGGTATAAATAAGGAAAAATTGGTCATCAAATCCACAAACAAAAATAAAATCTTACATGCTGACTATATTTTTCCGAAAAATGAAAGTAATGTTTATGTGATAGTTATTCATGGCTATACATCAAGCCCTCGAGGAATGGGTATATATGCAAAAAAATATCACGAATTAGGATACAATGTTCTTCTCCCAAGTCTTAATGGTCATGCTGATAGCGAACAAAACACAATCACAATGGGTTGGGATGATAGGCTTGATGTCATTGATTGGATTAATTTCATTGTTGAAAACCATCCAGAATCAAAGATTATTCTTCATGGTGAATCAATGGGTGCAGCTACAACTATGATGGCAACCGGTGAAAACTTACCTGAAAATGTAAAAGTTGCAGTTGCAGATTGCGGATTCACATCAGTTTGGGATATTTTCAGTAATAAAATAAAAAATAATTTTCACATGCACATATTCCCTACTCTGCATAGTGCAAACGCTGTTAATAAACTATATTCAGGGTTTGATATGAAAAAAGCCTCTTCTGTAGAACAAATAAAAAAATCAAAAACTCCAACAATATTCATTCATGGTGATAAAGACACATTTGTACCTTACGAAATGCTCGATAAGGTATATAATGCAGCTGCTTGTGAGAAAGAAAAAGTCACAATTCCAAACTCACCACACGCAAGAAATGCATGTACTGACCCGGAATTATATTGGAATTCTATCTGCGGTTTTATAAACAAGTACTTATAAAAAGAAATCCGTAATGAAAATTACGGATTTCTTTTTTAAGACTGACTTGCCATCTTTAAAATATTTCTTGCATCAATTGCAGTTACCTTACCATCATTATTTGTATCTGCATTCTTGGATTGACTTGCAGATAGAGTTTTTTGTCCCGCTGCAACCTGTAATGCCCATCTTGCATCTATAGCTGTAACTTTTCCGTCTTCGTTAATATCACCAAGCAAGGTGTTGTTAACAGCTTTGCCTCGCGTTACATCTATCTCATAGGTTCTTACATCGCCATTCTCTGCCTTAACATCAATTTTTATGTGGTTAATACCCTCCTTAAGAGAAACATTACCAACTCCAATGACAGTTGCCTTTGAATTAACTGTTTTAGCAGAAATCTTAATTGCAGACACATCACCCGGTACAGAAAGTGAATATCCAGATGTTTTTGCTGAATCAAAGTCCAGTTTATATCCCTCAATTGAAAGTGAAGTGAGCCAATTATTCGGACTTGCATTTGAAGCAACAGGAAGTTCACATGCTTTTTCAGGCATATTCCTATAATATGGAATTATAAATGTAAAACTGTGGTCTATAATTCCTAAATTTAAGTATGTTTTCCTAATATGTGCAGCTTCAGTTGCAGGAGCAGTAATATTAGCCATATATTGATGATTCCAGTTTTTATTAACAACATTGAATTTTTGATAATATAATGTATCTTGATTATTGTTAATGTAACCATCACCTATCCATTTTGCACCACCAACAATTGCTTTATAAGGTGAATTCCAAGGCAACATATATTTTGCTTTTTCAGATTCGGAAACACCGCTACCTGAAGCATATTTAAGTCCAGAAGCGATTGGGTTATTGCCGGAAACAGCGTGAATATTATAAAAATTATAATAGCCATAATATCCAGAATATGTACCACTGGTCGAACCACTTCCTGAAGGTCCAACCTCCTGAATTGTTCTTGAAGCTAAATGGAAAGGACTTACACCGGAAATTTTTGCAGCATCTATATATGCCTGAGCATATGAGATTTTGTTACCATTGGTAGCTGTAATAGTTTTACCTTCCATAAATGAGCCTTTTAAAATCTTTTCAACACCATCTATTGTCTGAGTTTTTTCATCATAGGACAAAGCCTCAAACATAAAGATATTCTCTTCGTTAAAGAAATTTCTCGGGTCCATATAATGTTGAATTGTTTTATCGTTTGCGTGATACCATCCACCACTATCTGTTGCAATCCAAGTATCAGATGCCCAATTGTAGCAGCCACTTTCAGTTGAACGATATGACAAAGGAAAGGTCTTATAAATCATACTCTTTTTAGGGTCACCCTGAGCATCATTTGACACTAATGTTGACCATTCAATTCCGGTATCATAAAATTTGAATGTCCAATTAGGATGAGCAGAGGCAATTCCGGCAATATAATCCTTATATATTTCAGGTACATCTTCAGGAAGTTCAATATCACCTGACGGAGTCTGAACCACTCTAACATAAGCAGAATAAACATATCCTTCAAATTCAATACCATCATATTTAAATTTAATATGATGCCAAGTTTTATAATTTGTATCACCATCACTATCAACAGTTTCAATAATTGAAACTTCATGACCTGAGTTTAACATAATATTACTGCCATTATGTTTAAGTTTATTATCCTTAGTGGTTGTTGGACTTTTTCTAACAAAAACATTGTTATCGTTAATATATCCTTTCTTTATTTCGGAATTAGCATGAGCTACAAAAAATCCAGAAAAGGATAATAAAGTAGATATTACCAATACAAGGGATATAAGTCTTTTAACAAACTTACAACTCAAATTATTCACATCCTTATTTAATATCTTCTTTATTCTACCAAAAAATGAAATAATCGTCAAGAATCATATATTTCCAATTGACATTTAATACCTTTTCTTTCCTCAGTCAGCACTATGTTATTACTACTTTTTGTCAAAGATGACAATGAATAAAAAGAAATACCACCTACATCGTTATTATATGAATCTGTAATTTGACGAGATATAATATCTGAGTTATTCACCCATTCACCCTTGCCGGATTTTGCGTATAAATCTTCCACACCAGACTTGTATATCCCCAACCCTATAATCAATTTAGAATTATCATTACATATTGAAATCCAATCATTTAACACTTTTTCAAAGGGCATACTATCATTCGCATATCCAAAATATAACTGGGGAATAATATAATCAGCATAACCTTCATTGTTCAACCATAATTCTATATCAGCATATAATTGGTTAATATTCTTGTTAATATCTCCACTTGGACTTACAGAAAAGCATATTTCAGCATTATAACTCTTTACTAATGAATATATAGAGGAAATTAGTGAATTAACATTAAGACGTCTGTATTCATCTAAATTTAATACACCACCCCCTTTTTTATATTCATTATAAATCTCTGTATCTATATTTTCAGATGTTGTCGGATAAAAATAATCATCAATATGTATTCCATCTACTTTATAATTATTAAGAATTTCTCTTATTCCATCTAAAATATATTTTTGAACATCTAAATAAGCAGGATTATAGTATATACATTCATCTGTAATTATCAGTTTTTCCTTTTCACCACTTTTCAAAATACTATATGCTAAAGATTCTTTACTAATCAAATCTGTATTTGAATCGGTTCTTATTCTATACGGATTTATCCATGCGTGTACTTTTATATCAAACTGATTACATATATCTATAAATTCTTGTAAAACATCAAATTTCAAACTACCATTTTTATCGACACAATAATTACTCACAGGATAAATCTTTGATTTATAAAAGCAATCATCAAAGGCTCTTGCATGAAGAAAAATGGTGTTAACTTTATATTCCTTTAACATGTTAATATTTTTAT
>JAZSBY010000037.1:0-16991 GCA_045602655.1 Candidatus Fimenecus sp.
GATTATGCTCCAATCCAGAGCGGTATCATGGCTACAATCCACGCTTACACAGGCGACCAGATGATTCTCGACGGTCCTCACAGAAAGGGCGACATGAGAAGAGCTCGTGCTGGTGCTGCTAACATCGTTCCTAACTCAACAGGTGCTGCAAAGGCTATCGGTCTTGTTATTCCTGAACTCAACGGCAAACTTATCGGTTCTGCACAGAGAGTTCCTGTTGCTACAGGTTCAACAACAATCCTTACAGCAGTTGTTAAGGGTGCTGACGTAACAAAAGAAGGCATCAACGCTGCTATGAAGGCTGCTGCATCAGAAAGCTACGGCTACAACGAAGACCCAATCGTTTCTTCAGACGTTATCGGTATGAAATACGGTTCACTCTTCGATGCAACACAGACAATGGTTGCAAAAATCGCTGATGACCTCTATGAAGTTCAGGTTGTTTCTTGGTATGATAACGAAAACAGCTACACATCACAGATGGTTAGAACAATCAAATACTTCGCAGAACTTTAATTCTTAAAAGTATAAAAAATGAGAGCAGGTGTAAAAACCTGCTCTTTTTGTTTGTCTATTTATGGTTTTTTAATTTAAAATTTAAAACCTTAATTTTTCTCACAAAAAAACTGCGTATCCGCTCGTATATGTTATCTACCTCGGGATGCGGAATTTTAGAACTACCAACTATTTCCCTGAATAATCGGTTTAATCTTTTTCTTGCCCTTACAGACAGCTCCGGTTTTGGCAACGACTGATAATATTCAAACTCTTTTTCCAAAATAATCACCTCATTTAAACATATAATAACCCATATGGAGCATTTTAGTCAACCCCATACGGAGTATTTGCTACAATCAGTTTGTGGTGATAATATGGAAACAAGGTTAAAAGATTTGAGAACAGACCGCGATTTAACACAGGAACAATGTGCAAAAATCGCGTTTATATCAAAAAATTCATATATACGATACGAAAATGGGACTCGTGTTCCACCTCTTGATACAATTAAAATTTTTGCTGAATATTACAATGTATCAATTGATTATATTGCTAAATTAACGAACGAAACCAAACCATATAAGAAATAAAATTAGAGCAGGTGTAAAAACCTGCTCTTTTTATTTGGGTAAAAAACGGGACGCCGAGTTGACATCCCCTATATTTTGCACTTACTTTTTCATCTGGTCTAAGGTTTTGTGGAAAGATGGTAAGAATTCCTGTGCGAAAATCTGGACTTCTTCTAATTCATTTTTTTCAATGGATTTTAAAAGTCTTTCTTCGGCTTCGCAGAATTCTCCGTTTCCTGCTTTTCTTTCTTCAATGCATTTTAAATATCCGCTGATTTTGTCGGCAGCCTTTACAAGTTTCCAGAGTTCCTTGTCCTCATTTTTCTTTTTAAAAAGTGATTCATAGGCTGGTAGTAAATCTTCGGGGAGCATAGAGAGAAGTTGCTTTGACGCATTCTTCTCAACTGCCTTGTATGCCTCCTTTGTTTCCTTGCTGTAATATTTAACAGGGGTCGGCAAGTCGCCTGTGATGATTTCAGGTGTGTCGTGGTAAAGGCCTAAAAGTGATGCTCTTTCACAGTTATAATTTTTGCCCAATCTCTCGTTGCCAATCACTGCAAGGGCATAGCAAAGCTGAGCAACCTCGGCAGAATGCTCACTCAAGGTTTCATATCTTGTATTTCGCATCAACGCCCAACGGTTTATGTACTTGGTACGGGATGTGAAAGCGAAAAAGTCATTTTTCCCCATTAGATATCCTCTTCTCTGAAACTTACTTTAAGCTCGTCACGGCTGAGTTTGATTTTTGTGTATTTAACACCTGCTGCATCAAACATTCTGCGAGAAACTCTGTTTCCAACGGTATCTTTATATTTGTCAGAGATATAAAGAACCTCCTTGATGCCACTCTGGATAATTGCCTTTGCACATTCGTTGCAGGGGAAGAGTGCAACATAGATTTTGCATCCGTTTAAGTTTCTGCCACCGTTGTTGAGAATTGCATTGAGTTCTGCGTGGCAGACATAAGGATATTTTGTGTCGAATTCGTCACCGCTTCTGTCCCAAGGGAATTCGTCGTCGTTGCAACCATGCGGAAAACCGTTGTAACCAACTGACATAATTTTGTTGTTATCGTCAACAATACAGGCACCGACCTGTGTGCTTGGGTCCTTGCTTCTGTATGAAGAAAGCAAAGCAATACCCATAAAATATTCGTCCCAGCTGATGTAATCTTCTCTTTTAGCCATTTTTATTCACCCTTTATCCTTTTCCAATATTCTTTTGCTGTTTGTTCGGTTTTGTTGTCCCCGAATTCATAATATTTTTTGTTTTTCAAAGCATCGGGCAGATATTGCTGTTTTACCCAACGGTTAGGATAGTCGTGGGGATAGAGGTAATTCTGTCCTTTGACTTGGGCATCTTCACCGTCATAATGCTTATTCTGTAATTGTCGCGGAATTTTACCGTAATTTCCTTTTCGTACATCATCAAGGGCTGCGAAAATTCCGTCGTGGGCTGTGTTTGATTTAGGACTTGTTGCAACGAGGACTACTGCATCACCCAACGGAATTGCAGCCTCAGGCATTCCAACCTGCATAGCAATATCACAAGCAGCCTTTACAATGGGCAAAATCTGTGGGTAAGCAAGTCCAACATCCTCACTTGCACAAACCAAAAGTCTGCGGATTGCCGAAACCATATCTCCTGCTTCTAAAAGCCTTGCAAGATAATGAAGTGCTGCGTCGGGGTCACTGCCTCGCATACTCTTTTGATATGCAGAGAGAATGTCGTAATGCTCGTCACCGAATTTGTCGTAACGGAAAGTGTTTTTCATTGTCAGACTACCCGTGTTTTCAAGGGTAATCACTCTTTTTCCGTCTGTGACACTTGCAGAAAGCACACAGAGTTCCACAAAATTCAATGATTTTCGCACATCACCACCACAAGCAGTTGCAATATGCTCACAAACACCGTCTTCAATTAGGAGTGGTATTCCTGTTTCGTCCTCCAGAAAAGCAAAACCTCGTTTGATATTGGGAACAACATCTTCAGGGGTAACTGACTTGAATTCAAAAACAGTGCAACGGGAAAGTACTGCCGAATATATATAAAAATACGGGTTTTCCGTTGTGGATGCTATAAGTGTTATTTTGCCACTCTCAATATATTCAAGCAAACTTTGTTGTTGCTTTTTGTTGAAATACTGGATTTCGTCAAGATACAAAAGTATGCCGTTGGGTGCAGCAAATGTGTCAAGCTCACTTACAATCGCCTTAATGTCTGCCGTACTTGCATTTGTACCGTTAATATGGTGGAGTTTGCGATTTGTGTTTTTCGCAATAATCCTTGCAAGTGTGGTTTTACCCGTGCCTGACGGACCATAGAATATTAAATTTGGAAGATAGCCTGACTCAACAATGTTGCGTAAGGGCATATTTTCACCTAAAAGGTGGCGTTGTCCCACCATATCGTCAATGGTTTGGGGACGAAGTCTGTCAGCTAATGGGGTTGACATAATCTCACTTCACTATATCTAAAATTTCTTCTGCTGTATCAGCAATGTATTCGGCATTGTATTCTTTGAAATCCTCGATAGTGCCGAAACCGTAAGTTACTGCTACGCAGGGGATGCCAACTGTGTGTGCACCCTCAATATCAAACTTAGTGTCACCAACCATAAGTGTTTCTTCCATGGTAGCACCGATGTTTTTCATAGCATTTTCGATAACTGTTGCTTTGCTCTCACTTGTGTTGTCAAATTCTGTACCACCAAGAAAATCAAAATATTTTTTAATATCAAGGTTTTCGCAGATGCTGTCCACAAAATGCAAGGGCTTTGAGGATGCAGTTGCAAGGATATATCCCTGCTCTTTGAGTGCTTTTAATGTGTCGGCAACACCGTCATAAAGCCGGCTTTCAAGATAACCGATTTTTCTGTATCTCTCACGGTATTTGTCCGTCATTTCCCAAGCGTGCTTGTCATTAAAACCACAGTAAACAGTAAAACTGTGATAGAGTGGCGGGCCAATGAATTTCTTAAGCAAATCGTCGGGTGGAGTGCCGTGGTTATAGCTTTCAAAAGCGTAGGTAAGGCTTTTGAAAATCCCCTCTGATGAATCGGTTAAGGTTCCGTCAAAATCAAATAAAATATATTTAAAATTACTCATTTACTATTATTTCATACTCCTTGTACCAAGTGTCACCGATGTTTAGAGAATTTCCGTATTCTCTTTCTGTAATGTCACCGTTAAAATCCTCTGCATCACATCTGCCATACCAAGGCTCAATGCAAACGAAGGGTGCGTTTTTCTTTGTAGGTGACCAGATTCCGAAAATTTTCGCATCAAATTTTACCGTTACATATTTTTTATCATCAACAAGTGAAATCTCATTTACACCACTGTTTTCAATGATAAGTGCGTCATTGTCAAAAACAGAGTCGTGAAGGATAAAACTGCTCTGGACATCATATTTTCTTGGTGTATAAAGTCCGTCGGAGTTGACAAGACTGTATTTGATGTTTTCGCCATTCATGGTAAGTGATGTTTTGCCCTTTTCACAATAAAAAGCAGGATGTGCACCAATTGAAAAGTGAATTGTTTTGTCGTCTGTGTTTTCAACTTTCCAACCTACAACAATTGTATCATTTTTAAGCTTAAATGAACAGATAAGACGGAATTTAAAAGGATATTTTGTAAGGGTATCTTCGTTGCTTGTCAGTTCAAAAGAGAGTTTATTCTCGTTTTCTTCAATGAGGGTGAATTCGCTATCCCTTGCAAAGCCGTGCTGACCGAGAAAATATTCTTTTCCGTTATGTGTGGTTTTACCGTTTTTATATTTGCCCACAACGGGGAAAAGCACGGGACTCTTTCTGCCCCAGAATTCAGGGTCACCCTGCCAAAGCATTTCCTTGTTTTCTTTTTTGTTAAAAATTGAAGAAAGCTCGGCACCGTGAGTGTCAATTGCAATTTTTAAGAATTCGTTTTCCAAATGGTAAATCATATAACAATCTCCTTTCACTGTGGACTTCACCAAGGAGGGAATTGAAACAAACAGATATATTTGAATTTGTCGGGATGATTTGATTTAACCCCCCTCAGTCGCTTCGCGACAGCTCCATTACTCGCCTACCGGCTCAGACAGTGCTTCTGCTTCGCAGAGGTGTCCACCGGACACCCGCACCCCTCAAGGGTGGAGCCTATTATAGCCTTCCCCCTACGAGGGGAAGGTGGCACGAGTATAGCGAGTGACGGAAGGGGGGATACCCCGACAAACTCCAATTTAGTGAATGTTATCATTATACAATAAAACAAAAGTTTAGTCAACACATCAACAAACATTTGTTCGTCAAAATTACCAAAAAAATACAGGAAAATTTGTAATTTACTCTTTTATTTTTTGTTTCTTTGTGTTATACTATTAAAGGCGTTTGAGTATTTTTAAGAGAAAAAGAAAATTCAAGCGTTTTTTAATGCGATTTTTCAGTTTGATTTATAGATTATTTGATTTTGAGGGGGAAGTTAGCCTTGGAAAAAATCATAATAAACGGCGGCAAAAGATTAGTCGGCGAAGTTGAAATAAGCGGAGCTAAAAATGCTGTTGTTGCGATAATTCCGGCAACTATTCTCGCAGAAGGTGTTTGCAGAATTGAGAACATTCCCAATATCAGCGACGTTTCTGCAATGATTAAAATATTACGTCATTTAGGCGCTGAAATAAAGATGATTAACAAAAGCACATTGGAAATTGACACAACTCATGTCCGTACCAATGTTGTTGAGCACGATTTGTCAAAGCTTATGCGTGCTTCTTACTACTTTATCGGCGTGCTTTTAGGCAAATTTAACCACGCAAGAGTTGCAATGCCCGGCGGTTGTCAGTTTGGTGTTCGTCCTATTGACCAGCATATCAAGGGCTTTGAGGCACTTGGTGCAACAGTTACCATGGAAGAAAATGCTATGGTTGATGTTAAGGCAGAAATGCTTTTAGGTACATCAGTTTACTTTGATGTTGTGTCAGTTGGTGCCACAATCAACCTTATGTTGGCTGCAGTTAAGGCAAAGGGTCTTACAATTATTGAAAATGCTGCAAAAGAGCCACACATTGTTGACCTTGCAAACTTCTTGAACTCAATGGGTGCCGATGTTCGTGGTGCAGGTACTGATGTTATTAAAATCCGCGGTGTGGACAAGCTTCACGGTTGCGAATATGCAATTATCCCTGACCAAATTGAGGCAGGAACATATATGGTAGCAGCAGCTGCCACTCAGGGTGATGTTCTTATTAAGAATGTTATCCCCAAGCACCTTGAATCAATTACTGCAAAGCTTATTGAATGTGGTGTTGTGGTTGAGGAAAATGACGATTCAATTCGTGTTTATTCTGATTGTTGTCCTAATCATTGCAGTGTAAAAACAATGCCCCATCCTGGTTTTCCGACGGATATGCAACCTCAGTTTTCTGTGCTTTTATCCCTTGCAAGAGGTAACAGTATGGTGAGTGAGAGTGTATGGGACAATCGCTTCCGTTATGTTGAGCAGTTGCTTCGAATGGGTGCAAAAATTACCGTTGACGGAAAATCTGCTTTCATTGAGGGCGTTGAGGGGCTTAAAGGTGCTCCCGTAATTGCAAATGACCTTCGTGCAGGTGCTGCGATGGTTATTGCAGGACTTGTGGCTTCGGGCACAACTGAAATTGAAGAAATTCACCATATTCAGCGTGGATATGATAACATAATTGAAAAAATGCGTAGCTTAGGTGCGGATATTGAATTAAGAAACAGTCCTGATGACGAAAAAACCGTGTTAAGCGTAGGATAATAAGATGATTAAAGGACGGTTTTCCCCGTCCTTTTTTGATATAATTTAGGAGAAATAAAAATGGCAAAATTCTGTCCCTTATTTTCATCATCAACGGGCAATTCAATATACATAGGTGGTGGGGATGATTCCATTCTCATTGATGTGGGTATGTCAGCCAAGCAGGTTGAACAGTCCCTTTGGGGAATTGGTGCGGATGCTGACAGTATCCGTAATATCTTTATCACCCACGAGCATTCTGACCACGTTAAAGGTCTTAAGGTCTTTACTAAAAAGCATAAATCAAGAGTGTTTATGACGGCAGGGACTTATGAGGCACTTGCGAAAACAGATGCCCTTGACAATGTTGACGAGTGCAGAATTATATCTGACGACGGCATAGATGTGGGGTGTATGTTTATAAAGCCCTTTGCAATTTCTCATGACTGTATTGAGCCCTGCGGATATACTGTTGAAATGGCAAACGGCAGAAAACTTTCAATTGCTACTGACCTTGGAATTATGACGGATACGGTTTTGAATGCACTCAAAGGCTCCGACCTTGTTATGCTTGAGTCAAACCACGATGTGAATATGCTTCAATGTGGCGGATATCCGTATATTTTAAAGCGTAGAATATTGGGGGAAAAAGGGCATCTTTCAAACGAAGTCTGTGCCGAAACGCTTGTAAAGCTTTTAGAAAGCGGGACAACAAGATTCTTTTTGGGACATTTAAGCAGGGAAAATAACCTGCCCACCCTTGCTTATCAGACAAGTGTTTGCGCTCTTACAATGGCAGGAGCACAGGAGGGTGACGATTATTACATAAGAGTTGCAAAACCTGTTTGGGATGAAAGGGCTTTGATATTATGATGAATGTTCACCTGATTGTTTTAGGTAAGTTAAAAGAAAAATATATGAAGGATTTTGTCACGGAATATGAAAAAAGACTTTCAGCATATTGTAAACTGACGGTTACAGAACTTGAACCCGTGAAATTGTCTGACAATCCCTCACAAAGCGAAATTGACAATGCTTTAAACAAGGAAACACAGATGATTACTGCAAAAATTCCAAAGAATTCCTATGTGTTTTCAATGTGTATCGAGGGCAAACAGATGTCCTCAGAGGAATTATCACAAAAATTAGAGGATATTGCTCTTTCGGGAAAAAGTTCGGTAGTTTTTATAATAGGAAGCTCCTTTGGACTTTCGGATGATATTAAAAAAATGTCCGACTTTAAGTTTTCAATGTCAAAAATGACATTTCCTCACAAGCTTGCGAGAATAATGCTCACAGAGCAGATTTACAGGGGATTTTCCATAAGCAACAACGGAAAATACCATAAGTAATTTATAGAAAAATAAAAATTTGTTATTATTTTGTTAAAAAATTCCCTTTATAATAAAACAAAAACAGAGGAGGGTGCTTTTATGCAAAAAGAAAAAATTCTTGTAGTAGATGATGAAAAGAATATTTGTGATTTGTTGAGACTGTATCTTGAAAAAGAAGGCTATTCAGTGGTTATGGCACACACAGGAATTGATGCGGTAAATATGTTCAATGCAGAAAATCCTGACCTTGTGTTACTCGATATTATGCTGCCACAACTTGACGGATGGCAGGTTTGCAGAGAAATCAGAAAGACAAGTGAAAAACCCATTATTATGCTTACAGCAAAGGATGAGGTTTTTGATAAGGTTTTAGGTCTTGAACTTGGTGCTGACGACTATATGACAAAGCCTTTTGATACAAAGGAATTAGTTGCACGAATCAAAGCTGTCCTTCGTCGCACAACACAAGTGAAGGAAGCAGAAACAGTAAAAGAGGTCAGATACGACAAACTTACAGTTAATCTTTCAAATTATGAGTTGATTGTTGATGGTGTTTCAGTTGATGCACCACCAAAGGAATTGGAGCTTATCTATCACCTTGCAAGTAATCCTGACAGAGTGTTTACCCGTGACCAGTTACTTGACGATGTGTGGGGCTTTGATTACTATGGTGACAGTCGAACAGTTGATGTGCATATCAAGCGTCTTCGTGACAAGCTCAAGGGTGTTTCCGAGGAATGGGAATTGAGAACAATCTGGAGCGTCGGTTATAAGTTTGAAACTCATGGCAAAAAATAATTTTTTCAGAAAAAGATTGCAACGAATCGGAAGGTTTTTCACACATCTGCCACTGTTTGCAAAGTATCTTACCATTATGACAAGCTTAATGCTGGTAAGTTATATGGTTCTGGCATCGGCTTTAACAGTTTTTCTTTCCACAAAATGGACAAAGGAAACAGAAGCCCTCTTAACGCAAAATGTTAAACAGAATGCAGAGTATTGCGGAACGCTTCTTTCGAAATGCACTACAAATGATGAGCTTAACAGTGCTCTTATAATAATATGTAATAATATCGGCATAACATCCAACGCTATTGATGCAGATTTGTTTTTCAGCAATACAACAGGTGATGTCATTCTCTGTCGTGAGGATTTTGATTATGGCTACTCATCAAGTAGTGAGAATTGTCCGGTTCACAGGGATTATGCTCTTACAAAGACGGTAATTGAGGATGCAAAAAAAGGACCGATGCTTTTAAGGGATAAGGATGAAAGCGTAATGGATGAGTATTTCTTTATGGCTTCCTATCCTGTAACGGTCAGGGGAAATGTTGTAGGCGTTGTATTTGCAGTTAAGCCTGTTCAGTCAAGTTTAAGGGAATACACAGCTAAAATGGCGGGAATGTATCTTTCCTCTGCTCTTTTTGCTGCAGCACTTTCATTCCTTGTAATCTATGCATTTACCGCAAAGATGACAAAACCTTTGCGTCAGATGTCAAATGCAACAAAATCCTATGCAAAGGGAGATTTCAGCAAGCGTGTTCAGGTGCGTGGTTCGGATGAGTTGGCAGAGCTTTGCAATTCCTTTAACCAGATGGCATCTGCACTTTCCATTCTTGAGTCCTCAAGGCGAAGCTTCGTTGCGAATGTGTCCCACGAGCTGAAAACACCGATGACAACAATCAGCGGGTTTATTGACGGTATTCTTGACGGCACAATTCCTCAGGAACAGCAGGGTGAATATCTGCAGATTGTTTCTAATGAGGTGAAAAGGCTTTCACGACTTGTTGTGTCAATGCTTAATCTTTCAAAGATTGAGGCAGGGGAACTTGAACTTAAATATAAAGAGTTTGATATAACACAGTTGCTCATTACCTGTATGCTTACTTTTGAACAGGAAATTGAGAAGAAGGAAATTAACATTTCAGGCTTTGAAATTATGAAACCCACAACAGTTTGTGCGGACGGAGATATGATTTATCAGGTTGCATATAATCTTATAGACAACGCTGTTAAATTCACTCAATACGGTGGCGAAATCTCAGTTTCTGTTGACAGAAAAATTGATGGAAGCGTTGTTATTTCCATCACTAATTCAGGCGAGGGAATAGATTCTGAAGAAATCAGCAGAATTTTTGAAAGATTTTATAAGGTGGATAAATCAAGAAGTTACGATGTTAAGAGTGCTGGTCTTGGACTTTATCTTTGTAAGACCATTATAGATATGCACGGCGGAAAAATATATGCTGAAAGTGAAAAAGGTAGTTACACCAGATTTACCTTTGAACTTGAAAGTCAAAAGAAAGAATAATTTATTTAATCCGAACGGAGGAATAAATATGGATGAAAACTGGAACAAGGATATGAACACGGGAAATGATAATCCCGCAAGTCAACCTTCACAGAATTCTGATACATCTTCTACACAGTATAATAATACTAATTACAGCAATACCTACAATGCACAGCCGACTCAGGGGTATTACGGAAATTACAGACCTCCTGTAAACAATTACTATGAGCCACCAAAGAAGAAAAAGAAAAAAGGGGCCAAAATTGTAGTTGCCATAGTTGTTTTTGTGCTTATATTCTCAGGAATTGTGCTGGGAAACAGAATAATCAAGTACTCTACAAGACAGAATGAGCCTTCGGGGGATAACACAAAACTTGATTTGTTGCAACCACCGGCATCCGAGGAAGAAACACCTGCCGAAGGACCGCTTTCTGCCAAAGAGGTTTATAAGAAGGTTCACCAAAGTTCAGTTGGTGTTATCGTTTACTCAGGTAATGCAACACAGGTGAATTCTGAAGGCACGGGAATTGTTATGGGCTATAATTCCGATAAAACCGGAACATATATTATTACCTGTGCACATGTTATTGAGGCAAGCAACCCCAAAATTATTATCCAGACTGCCGACGACAAGCAGTATGACGGATATGTTGTAGGTCTTGATGCAAAAACAGATATTGGTGTTGTCCGCGTTGAGGGAACAGAATTGAAGCCCGCAGACTTTGCAGATTCCTCAGCCCTTGAAGTGGGTGACGAGATATATGCTATCGGTAACCCCGGCGGTACACAGTTCTTCGGTTCGTTTACCGACGGTATGGTTTCTGCTATCGGCAGACCTGTCAACAGTCCTGTAGGATACGAGGTTGCCTGTATTCAGCACACAGCACCAATTAACCCGGGTAACTCAGGTGGTGCTCTGGTTAATGAATATGGTCAGGTTATAGGCATAAACTCTTCCAAGATTGCTTCAACAGAATATGAGGGTATGGGCTTTGCCGTACCGTCTGCAACCGTTAAGGAAATTGTTGATGAGCTTATCAAAAACGGTAAGGTTATGAACAGGCCTGCTTTAGGTATTGAATTCTCTCCTGCAACAAGTAATCAGGTTTATTCAATTATTCTCAGAGCAAATGACCTGCCAGCAGGCTCCATTGTTATTGCTGAGATTTTAAATGGCAGCGATTTGGCGAATACCAAGGCAGAAGAAGGGGATATGATTATTGCCGTAAACGGTGAAAAGCTTGATTCCTATGATATTCTGATGGAGGTTATTGAGAATGGTAAAGTGGGCGATACAATAACCCTTACTATTGCAAGAATAGACGGAAATTACAAGGTAACCACCTTTGATGTAACCGTAAAACTTGTTGATGAATCCACAACAAGCAAGAAACAGGCAACAAATGAGCCAACCTTCCCGTTCCCGTTTGAATAAAAAACAAAACTTAAATGGCACAGTCTTCGGATTGTGCCTTTTTATATGGGAAAAATGAACAAAAACAGAGATAAAATTTTGTAACATAAGAACTGATTATTTGTTGTCCGTCGTGTTGATTATGAGAACAATTATTGATATAATTATGGTTAATATATTAGGGGTGGTTAATTATGGCAGATTTAGAAAGAACCTATAAAAGCTTTACAGAGTGGGAGGAACCCTCCAAACAGACGGAATACACAGAGGAAACTCCCCTTTTAGCACAGGACGGAACACTTCTTGCAAAGGGTTGGGCAAGACACAATTATTTTACTTATGACAGAAACATCTCAAATCCTAACTGGCGTAAAAAAGAATGGGATTTCTATGTTATCAGAAACAGAAGATTTCAGGTTGAGTTAAGCTTTGCCAATATTTCAATCGGCGGATATGTTTGTGCAAAGCTTATAAGCCTTGAGGAAAAGAGAGTAATTGCAGAGGCTAACTATATTTATGTTGGTCAAAGCTCAAAATACCCAATGAATCCAAAGGGCGATGTGCCTAACTACTTCCGTGCAAATGTCAGAGAGGCACAGGTTGAGTTTGATACCCACGAAACTTACAGAAAACTATGGTTCAGAGGCTTTGACCACGGCAAGGTTGTTGAATGTAATTTCCATATGGATATTATGCCGGGACTTGAAAACATCACTACTGTTCTTCCTTTTAAAGACGAGCCGACAAGATACTTTATGACAACAAAGCAACTTAATATGCCTTGTGGCGGTACATACAGATTCGGTAATGATGTGTATGAATTTTCGAAAGAGGACACCTTCTGCTTTATGGACTGGGGACGAGTAAATACCCCTTATGGGCTTGTGTGGTATTGGGGTACGGGAAACCACTATGTTTATGATGAAAATGGCGAAAAACATCTTTTCGGTTTTGAAATCACATGGGCAATAGGTGACGAGAGTAATGCTACTGAAACCTGTCTTTTTTGGGACGGAAGGGCCCATAAAATCGGTGCAGTTGATGTTAAGAGATTCCCTAAAGGAAGATTTATGGAGGAATGGGAATTTATTTCTGAGGATGGCAGATTTAACCTTACCATGACTCCGTTCTTTGACAACCATTCTGATTTCAATGTGGCAGATATTGCAAGAATGCATTGTCACCAGGTTGAGGGTATATGGAACGGTACAGTTACCCTTGACGACGGCAAGGTTGTTGAAATCAAGGATATGTCCGCCTGGTGCGAATATGTTGAAAATAAGTGGTAAAAATGATATAAGGGTGGGAATTATTTCCTGCCCTTTGTTTTTTTCTACACTGTGTACAAAAATTTTAGGATATTTTAGTATATTTGAGTATTCCATTTTTTAAAATAATTGTGTATAATTATTGTGTAAAAATTTGATTATATCTCGGAGGCGAGAAAAATGAGTAAACAAGAACTTTTTTGCGAGAAAAACGGTAAGCTTCATACCTGGCATACCATACTTACGGGCTTCGCTTTTCTCACAACATCAATCGCGTGGGCAATTTATGACCCATACATCACAAAAATCCTTAACAGATTGCTTTCTGAATCTGCCTGGATTACAAACCTGAGCCAGAAACTTAACGAGGCTTTCCCGGTGCTTGCAAAATTTGCAGAAACACAGGGTCAGGATGTTAATGTTGCAGGTGGCGGAATTACACTTGTTCCGTTGTTCATTGGTGTTATTATGACATTCGACAACATCTTCGGCGTTATCTTCCAGCCAACATTCGGTAAACTTTCAGACCGTTGCCGTTCAAAGCTCGGTAAACGCCGTCCTTTCATTGTTTACGGTGCTCCTGCTTCTGCACTTCTTTTCGCACTTATTCCTTGGGTGGCATTAAGCAACTCTCTCCCCGCAACAATGGTTTGCATTATTCTCTTTGTATTCTCAATGTCACTCTGGCGTGCTCCTGCAGTTGCTTTGATGCCGGCACTTACTCCGTCACATCTTCGTTCAGAGGGTAATGCAATCATCAACCTTATGGGTGGTGTAGGCTCTGTTATCGGTATGGTTGCCGGTACTCTTGTAAGTGCTATCTACCTTGCTGTAACAAGTGTTAAGGTTACTGCTGAAAATGAACAGTTTACAAGCTTCCCGTATGTTTTCCTTTTAGGTGCAGTTGTTATGGTTATCGGTATGCTTGTTGTTCGTATCTGGGTTAAAGAACCTTCAAGCCTTGAAGAGGTTGCTGCAAATAATCAGTATGCCGACGAAAAAGCTGCTAAAAAGGCTGAAAAAGAAGCAAGAAAAGCAGAAAAGCTTTCAAAGGGTGAAAGAAAGAGCCTTATCTTTATGCTTGGCGGTTTGTTCTTCCTTTTCTGCGGTACAAATGCAATTACAACATTCTTCGCACTCTTTGCAGAGGAGGTTCTCGGCAAGAGCACAGGCGAAGCAACAATTATGACAACATTATTTGCTGTTTGTTCTGCTGCTGCTGCAATTCCTGCAGGTAAAATGGGTAAGAAAATCGGCAGAAAGAAGACAATTCTCATAGGTCTTACAGTGTTTATGGCTGTATTCCTCCTCTATGTTCTTACACAGAATATGACACTTATCTGGGTAGCCCTTATTCTTGGCGGTTTCGCAAATATGTTTATCACAGTTAATACATTGCCACTTGTTCTTGATATTGGCGGTATTGAAAAAGTTGGTACATTCACAGGTTATTACTACACAGCAACATTCTCAGCACAGATTGCTTCTCCGATTATCTACGGTATTGTTCGTATGTTCACAGGTTCATATATGTCACTTTTCGTATATAGCCCGATTATGTTCATCCTCAGTATCCTTTGCATCCTCTTCGTTAAACACGGTGAGGCTGTTCCTCAGGAAATCGTTGATAAGATTGAAGAAGAAAATGCTGACTAATTGAATAACAAAAAATTACCCGTCGAGGAATTCCCCGACGGGCTTTTTTTATACATCGCTTACTGCGTGAAAGACGATTTGAGATTTTAAAACAATTGCCTGACAAGAGTTATCGTAATCTGTTTCACTACAAACTACTTTGATAATGTCATAATTCTTTTCGTAAAGGAAGAATGTTGCAAGTCTGTCGAAAATCTGATGTCCCTTGACTCCACCCATACTGTAAGGGAGATAGATATCCATACTTACAGTTATTTTATACTCACGCTCTTTGGTGGTTACAATTTCACCGTTTTCAAGGGTGTTTGTGAGCTTTGGTCCGATTTCACAACCCTTTGTGGAAAAGGCGACGATGGGACTACCCACAGGGGTGGGTTTGATGTCGTTCTCATAAGCCATTACAAAATTCAAATCACTAAATTTCTCCTGCTCAGATACGGCTATCATAATGTTTTCCGTAGTAATTGTGTTCAGATTCATATATCACACTCCGTTGTTTTTCTTATGATTGCCCAGATATAAAGAATACTGTCGTTAAACCATATCTTTTCTGCACGGTCAATCATATATTTGTTGTTTTCCCTATCGTGAATTCTGTGTGTGTTATCAAGCTTAGTCAGGTCGTGGTCGGCCGGACCTAAATAGAGATAAACATCATTTCTGTTGATGCCTAATGGTGTGTGTTCACCCTGCTGATAGAGTTTGTTTTTGTATCGTAAGGGTTGAATAAAAGCCTTAAAGGTATTGCTTTGCCAACCATCCGCACCTGTTAGGTAAACTGTATTACCGTGGGCAGAAAAGAGAGTGTCGAAATTCATATTTCCACCGCCTTGAACACAAAATCCACATCTGTTAAGAATTCTGATGCCTGAAGAAGTGCCTCATCACGGAATTTTACTGCACTTTCAAAACTACTGTTTTTGCTTTTGCTGACGGTTATGTCACCTGCTTTAAAGGATGAGAAATCTTCACTTTTTGAGCACTGTAAAAGGGAGTAATTATAGAGGGCAATACCTGCACAGGCATTGATTACTGCAGGCTCATCCTCGTTTTTCACATCCTTTAGTCTTTTTGAGAGTTGACTGCAGGCAGAAAGGCAGAAGGGCATAGCCTTGATTACTTCTTCGGGAGTCAAAGCACCTGTGTCCTCAAGCATTTGAGAAACTGACCATACATTTATCATGGCAGTCACCCGAAATTAACCGTTCATAACCTTTGCAGAGTCTGCAAAAATCTTTGCAAAGCCTGAAATCTGTGTAATTGCAGCGCGTTCAAGCTGACGGTCAATAAGACGGTCAAAATCTGTCTGCACACCACCTGCAGTTACCATTTCAAGGGCATAATTCTTATCAAGAGCAACAATTTTCTTGTTAAGGTCTGTTGACTTAATGAGTTTTGCACCGAGAGGAGTAATCATTGTACCGCTACCGTGGAAATTAAGTCCCGCAGGAGCATCACGGAATTCAGGCATACTGAGAAGTTTTGCTGTAACATCAGGAGAAGCAATAATTGTATTCATCTCGTATGGTGAAAAACTGTTCCAGAGTTTGATAAGGTCTGCATAAGTGATACTGCCGGCTGTTGCAGGGGCAATTACTTCTGCAGGGTTGTTGTTACCGTCGCCGTTAACGAGGACATCAACTGCGTCCTTGAACTGTGAACGGGCAATATATGCACCAATCTGACGAAGTGTTACTGTGAAAAGGTCAAGACGCTGGAAACGGATTGCCTCATAAGATGCCACAAGCATTCTGCCACGCTTTTTGAGTGTAACAAGATTTTCCTGAGTATGTACAACTGTTTCAGGAATCTGTGCACCTTCTGCCACTTCTTTAAGTTCCTTTTCGTCAGCAGTAGGGATTGATGTGATTGTTCTGTAATCAAGACCCTCAATATTTGTCTTTGTTGCGATAATTGAATCAAGGTGTTTGCCTTCTTCAATACCCTGACGGACAGCACGGGAAACATATTCAGGGAAAAGCACGGCAGAGTCAGTTGTTGCAAAGAATTTGTCAACTGTTGAGCTGCCTGCACCCTTGAGCTTAATGTCAAACCGCTTTAACTGTCTTTCGAAGGCGTCAAGACCTTCGAGAGATGTGCCCTTGTAGTTTTCACTTGGGTCGATTCTTTCAAGTTCATTGAGAAAACCTTTAGTTGTGTTGTAAAGTCCTTTGTCGAGTTTAATTGTTTCAAAATTTGCCATGTTAAAATTCCTCCTTAA
>JAZSBY010000038.1:0-13954 GCA_045602655.1 Candidatus Fimenecus sp.
TAATACATTCAAACGAACATTTGTGCGATAGCGAGGTAATAAAAATGGCTGATAAAAAGAAAGCACTTGAAACTGCATTATTGCAAATAGAAAAGAATTACGGTAAAGGTGCTGTTATGCGTCTTGGCGAAAACAGTTCACTTAATGTTGAGGCTATTTCAACAGGCTCAATTTCCCTTGACCACGCAACCGGTATCGGCGGACTTCCCCGTGGCAGAATTGTTGAAATTTACGGACCTGAATCATCTGGTAAAACAACTCTTGCTTTGCAGGTTGTTGCCGAAGCACAGAAATTAGGTGGCGAGGCTGCATTTATTGATGCTGAACACGCACTTGACCCTGAATATGCACAGAATTTAGGTGTTGATGTTAATTCACTCCTTGTTTCTCAACCTGATAATGGTGAACAGGCACTTGAAATTGCCGAGGCTCTTGCTCGTTCAGGTGCTCTTGATGTGATTATTGTTGACTCCGTTGCAGCACTTGTTCCTCGTGCAGAAATTGAAGGGGATATGGGCGACAGCCATGTTGGTCTTCATGCTCGTCTTATGTCACAGGCTCTTCGTAAACTTACAGGTGTTATCAATAAGTCAAACACAGTTGTAATCTTTATCAACCAGCTTCGTGAAAAAGTTGGTGTTGTTTATTGTAATCCTGAAGTTACAACCGGTGGTAGAGCTCTTAAATTCTATACTACAATGCGTATTGATGTTCGTCGCGTTGAACAGCTTAAAGGCCAGAGCAACGAGTTTATCGGTTCTCGTACCCGTGCAAAGATTGTTAAGAATAAAGTTGCTCCTCCTTTCAAAGAAGCAGAATTCGACATTATGTATGGTGAGGGTATCTCAAAAATTGGCGAAATTGTTGACCTTGGTGTTAAATTTGACATTCTTAAAAAGAGTGGTGCTTGGTTCTATTATGGTGAACAGCGTCTTGGTCAGGGTAGGGAGAATGTAAAACTCCTCTTTAAGCAGGACGAAGTTCTTGCAAATGACATTGAAAAGCAGATTCGTGAAAAAATGCAAGAGATGGCAAGTGCAAAGAAAAACGCACCTGCACCGGTTGAACAGCCTGAAATCGTAAAAGTTCCAACAACAAGAGCAGCAGCAAGAGCAACTCTTGATATCGCTGTAGATGACGACGAATAATGAAACTCTCAATAAAAGAAGGTAAAGCCAACAAGATTCATATCTATGTTGACGAGGAATACCGTGCAACTGTCGATAGTGATTATTGGTATTCCGAAAAATACAGAAATTATAAAGAAATCAATGAAGAAGAACTGACCGAGTTACTTGACGCGGTCAGTTTTCGTCGTGCTTATAACAAAGGTCTTGATTTTCTTTCCCGAAGACCATACGGCACAAAAGAACTTATCAAAAAGCTTTGTGAAAAAGGTTATGAAAAAGAATCTGCTGAAAAAGCTTGTGACAGACTTTCGGAATTAGGTCTTTTAAATGATGAAGAGTTTGCAAGAATATTGGCAAATGAACTTTATGAGAGAAAAGGCTACGGCATAAAAAGAATTAAGCAAGAACTTACTTTTCGTGGTATTGACCGTGAAATTGCAGAAAATACAGTAGAATCTCTTGACATTGACACTCAATCCCGTATTATATTAGTAATCAAGAAAAAATATATCAATAAACTTGGTGATGAAAAAGGCAGAAAAAGAGCGATAGACGGACTTTTGCGTCTTGGTTATTCTTACGCTGATATTAAATCTGCCTTAAACTCCATTTCTGAATTCGGCGAGGAAGAAAACTATGACTAAAAAAATTGGTATGATTTCATTGGGCTGTCCCAAAAATCAAGTTGATGCGGAAATTATGCTCTCAAAACTCCAAAATGGTGGATTTGAAATTGTAAACGACCCAATGGAAGCAGATGTTGTAATTGTCAACACTTGTGGCTTTATTGAAGATGCAAAGCGAGAGTCCATCGAAAACATTCTTGATATGATTTCATATAAAGAGGATTGCGAAAATCTTAAAGTCTTGGTTACAGGTTGCCTTGCAGAGAGGTATCAATCCGAAATATTTAAAGAAATTCCCGAAACTGATGCAGTTATCGGTATCGGTGCAAATGAAGATATTTGTGATATATGTAATAGAATAGTTGATGGTGAAAAGGTTGAGGAATACCCGGAAAAAACCAACCTTAAAATTGAAGGTGACAGAATTCTCACAACACCACCTTATTCTGCGTACCTAAAAATTGCAGAAGGATGCTCAAACCACTGTACCTACTGTGCGATTCCATCTATTCGTGGTGAATTCAGAAGCCGTTCAAGTGAAAGCATTTTAGCAGAGGCACAGAAACTTGCAAGCGAAGGTGTTAAGGAACTTATTGTAGTTGCACAGGATACAACTCGTTACGGTGAGGATTTGTATGGTAAAAATGCCCTTGTGCCATTACTTAAAGCTTTGTCAAATGTTGACGGAATTGAATGGATTAGACTTTTATATCTGTATCCGGAAAGAATTGACGATACACTTATTGATGAAATCGCAAATAATGAAAAAATAGTAAAATATATGGATATTCCGCTTCAGCACTGTAATAAAGAGGTGCTTAAAAGGATGAACCGTCACGGTGACAGAGAATCACTTACAGCGTTACTCAATAAAATCCGTGAAAGGATTGAAGGAATAACTATCCGTACAACATTTATTGCAGGTTTCCCGGGAGAAACTGAAGAACAGTTTAATGAACTGTGCGAATTCATTGATGAAATGCGATTTGAAAGAATGGGCTGTTTTGCATATTCAGAAGAAGAGGGGACTCCTGCTTCAAAACTCGACGGTATGATGGATTTTGAAATCCGTCAGGAAAGAGCCGATATTATCAATGAGCGTCAGAATTTAATTCTTGACGAAATCAATGATGGACTTATTGGCAAAACATTACAGACAATAGTTGAGGGTTATGATTCATATACTGATTCATACTTTGGCAGAACTTATATGGATGCTCCCGAAATTGACACGCAGATTTATTTTACTTGCGGATTTGAACTTTTTGATGGGGATATTGTAGAGGTGGAAATTATTAACTCCATTGATGGTGAGTTAACCGGAGAAGTTGTATGAAATTAAATATTCCTAACATCCTTACAATATTAAGAATTATAATAACTCCATTTTTTCTTGCTACAATCTTAATGGAGTCATTACCACACAGATTTTTAATCGCTTGCATTATATTTTCTGTTGCATCAATTACAGATGCTGTTGACGGATACCTTGCAAGAAAGAATAATGAGATAACAAATTTTGGTAAGTTTTTAGACCCTATTGCAGATAAAATCCTTACAACATCGGCACTTTTAGCCTTTATGTCAATGGGACTTTGCAATATCTGGATTGTAATGCTTGTACTGACCCGTGAATTTGCAATCGCATCTGTCAGAATGATTTCAGCAGCAGGTGGTGTTGTTATTCCTGCAAACATATGGGGTAAAATTAAAACTATCAGTCAGATGGTGTTTACAATTCTCATTATGCTTTTAGGTGAAGTCTATTTCATTATTGAATTAAAACATACAGAACTGTTCAGCAAATTACCTGACTTGTCTTTAATTTCCAATGGTTTACTTTGGATTACTGCAGTTTTAACGGTGATTTCAGGCGTTTTATATTTAATAGACAGCAGAAAAATAATTGATTTCACAAAATAATTGCAAAATGTGAAATTATATGATATAATGTCATATAATATGATTAAAGACTGTGACCGAAAAGAGTAACAGGTGAATTTTTATTAGAGATTATGGGTCATCGGCTGAAAGCCCGTATTAAAAAAAGTCTGTGAAGTGCATTCGTGAGTCGATGTGGGGAAATACACATCCGTGTTGTTGCGTTATAAACTAATCGAGTTATAAATCGGAGTGGAACCGCGATTTTTCGCCTTCGTTTGCATTGGTGCAGACGGAGGCTTATTTTTTTGGAGGAATATATTTGTTCAAAAGACTAATTGAAGATATACAAACAGTAAAAGAGCGTGACCCTGCGGCATCAAGTATTCTTGAAATATTGTTTTTGTATCCGGGACTTAAAGCTATTAGAATGCATAGGGTTGCAAATTGGTTTTTTCGCCATAAAATGAAGTTTATTGCCCGTGCAATTTCTCAAAACGCAGTAAAAAAGACCAATATTGAAATTCATCCGGGTGCTACAATCGGCAGAAGATTTTTCATTGACCACGGAACGGGTGTTGTAATAGGTGAAACAGCCGAAATCGGTGATGATGTTACAATTTATCAGGGAGTAACACTTGGTGGTACCGGTAAGGACACGGGAAAACGCCATCCCACAATTGGTAATGGTGTAATGATAGGCTCAGGTGCAAAGGTTTTGGGACCATTTAAAGTAGGGGATAATTCTAATATCGCTTCAGGTGCAGTGGTCCTTGACGAAATTCCGCCAAACTCAACGGCTGTTGGTGTACCTGCAAGGGTAATTAAGAGAAATGGCAAACGAATTGACAATCTTGACCAGGTTCATATTCCCGACCCTGTTTCACAGGAGTTTTGCAGACTTAATGCAAAAATTGATAGGTTAGAAAAAGAATTAGCTAAATATAAAGGAGAAGAAAAGAAATGAAAATTTTTAACACTCTCACAAGAAGAAAAGAAGAACTTAAAACAATCACACCAAATGAATTGAAGGTTTACGCTTGCGGACCAACAGTTTACAACTTTATTCATATCGGTAATGCCCGTCCTCTTTGTGTGTTTGATACATTCAGAAGATATATGGAATATCGTGGATACAAGGTGAATTTCGTACAGAATTTCACAGACATTGACGATAAGATTATCCGCCGTGCAAATGAGGAAGGAACGGACTATAAAACAGTATCTGAAAAGTATATTGAAGAATTCTGGACAGATGCAAAAGGTATGAATGTCCGCGAAGCAACTGTTCACCCAAAGGCAACTGAAAATATTGACGAGATTATCAATATTGTAAGCACTCTTATCGAAAAAGGCTATGCTTATGCCGTGGATAACGGTGATGTTTATTTCAGTCCTAAAAAATTCAACGAATACGGTAAACTTTCGCATCAGCCACTTGAGGACCTTGAAGCAGGTGCTCGAATCAGTGTTGAAGAAGTTAAGCGTGAGCCTATGGACTTCGCACTTTGGAAGAGTGCAAAACCTGGTGAACCATATTGGGAGTCCCCTTGGGGACACGGCAGACCGGGTTGGCACATTGAATGTTCAGCAATGGTAAGAAGATACTTAGGTGAAACAATCGACATTCACTGTGGTGGTCAGGACCTTGTTTTCCCACACCACGAAAATGAAATCGCACAGAGTGAATGCTGCAACGGTGTGCCTTTTGCAAATTATTGGATGCACAATGGATTTATCAGTGTTGACAATGTTAAAATGTCAAAATCTCTTGGTAATTTCTTCACAGTTCGTGATGTAGCTAATGAATATGGTTATGAGCCAATCCGTTATTTCCTTATTTCTTCTCATTACAGAAGCCCGATTAACTACAGTGTTGATATTATTGAGCAGTGCAAAGCAAGTCTTGTTCGTCTTTACAATTGTCGTGAAAGCCTTGATTTCGCATTAAAGAACGCGGTTGATACTGCACCTTCAAATGCAGATGCAGTTAAGGCAACACTTGATTCCCGTCGTGACCAGTTTATTAAGGTTATGGATGATGACCTTAATACAGCAGATGCTATTTCAGCAGTATTTGAACTTGTTAAGGATATTAACACAAGTGTTATCACAGATGCACCATCAAAAGAACTTGTTGAATATGCAACAAAACTTTTTGATGAGCTCACAGGCGTTCTTGGACTTGTTTATAACAGAAAGACAGAGAGCCTTGATGACGAAATTGAAAAGATGATTGAGGCTCGTACTCAGGCTCGTAAGGACAGAAATTGGGCAGAGGCTGACAGAATCCGTGATGAGCTCAAAGCACAGGGAATTATCCTTGAGGACACACCACAAGGAGTTAAGTGGCATCGTGAGTAATCACATTCTGTCACAGAAAAGGGTAACACTGTAACTGTTACAAATAACAGTATATTTATATTTGCCGACAGTAATAATCATATTGCTGTCGGTTGCTTTTATTTTTTCGGCAGTGATACCACATTCGTCAAGTATTCTTTTTTGATTGTCATAGGTCAGTCCCGTGAAAACAGAGCAGAAACAGCAGAACTTGTCAATGGTCTGGGTATAATCATTGTCTTTCAAAGTCAATAAACCAATTCCTACAAGCTGATTATCATTATTAAGTTCGAGGGACAGCAGATAGTTACCGTTTTCATAAAAAAGAGAGTGACTTTCATCCTGATTTTTGCCAAGGAGAAAATCAGCGGTTTTGTATTCTGTTTTATATTCCTTATTCATCCGTGTGACAAATTGCTCAACACCAAATTTTTCTTCTTTTGAACAACCGTTAAAGAATATAATTATAAAAATAAAAGAAATTGCCAATAATTTTTTCATAAACACCACCAAGATAAAGAATAGTCATATATTTATATGAAAAAAGTTCCAAATTTACAATTTGTTTACAAAAAAGATATTGGAAAAAAATAAAAAATGTAGTAAAATAAAATGAAATATTATTTGAAGGATAGTGATTTCCTTGTTAAAGAGTTTTAAGAAAAAAAGTTTAAAGGCAAAAATAGGCATTATTTCAGGTGCCCTGATTATTTTGTTATTGCTTGTCTATGTCCTTTATTCTAACTTTAAACCTGAGCCACCAGTGGAATATGATGTCGCAAAGGTGACTTATGGTACAGTTACTGATTATCTTGATGTAACAGGTACAGTTGAATCAGGTCTTACTGATAATTTTCTTGCAATTGAAGGCATAACGATACAAGAGGTTTTTGTAGATGTTGGTGATTCTGTAAAAAAAGGCGATAAGATTGCTACTTTTGATGTTAGCGGTGCGACTGAATATGTCAATAAGGCTAAGGCAGAGTATGACAAAGCACTAAAGGAATACAATGACACAGTTAATTCTTCTGTTGCAAACGAAAACAGAAAGAATGAAATTAAATCAGAAATAGAAAAACTTTCAAAGCAAGTGGCACTCAAGGAAAAGGAGATAAGCGAATTATCCTCACAGATTGAGGCTGGGCAGACAGGTGAAACTGCACCTATTCCTGAGGACCAGATTGATAAGATTGCTATGCAGATGCTTTCAAACGGTGCATCACTGATGCAGGTTATTGAGTTTAAAAAGGCTGCATCTCAGGTTGAACTTCCTGTTGTGGATGAGGCAACTGAAGCAAAACAAAAGGAATTTATGCAGAAAAATCTTGAATTGGCACAGCTTAATTCACAGATTTCCGCACTTTATGCAGAGGATGTTTCTACAGTTGCAGCAGATTCTTCAGTTGTTGATGCATTAAAAGCTATGAAAGATGCAAAAAAAGCAGAATATGATAAAATCAATAAAGCATATAACGATATGAAAAATGGTTGGTACGCTGAAAATGATGGTGTTGTAACAACAGTTAATATTAAAGCGGGCGAAACCTTTGTCCCTGTAAAAGAAAACACAGGTTCATCCCTTGATATTTCTTCATTGATAGGTGGGGGAATGGATAGCGAAACTGCAAATATTGTGGGAACTCTATTAAATGGTTCTTCAACACCTATGGGTGCCGGAGTTACAGTTGAAAGCTATGACAATATGATTGTTACTGTTACTGTTGGTAAATCCGACCTTTTAAAGGTGAAAAAAGGAATGAAAGCTGTTATTACAAGCCTTGATTCTGAATATGAGGGTGAGGTTATCTATGTTGGGGCTAAGGCAGCTGATTCAGCAGGCGGTCTTGATTTAGGTTCAATTACATCCCTTATGGGAGGTACATCGGGTGCTTCGGGTGCTATTGTTAAGGTTAAAATTAACAATCCAGATTCTAAAATTGTAGTAGGTTTTGATGTTGATATTAAGATTGTTCTCGACACACTTGAAAATGTTTTAACAGTTCCCGTTGAATCAGTAATCTATGATGGCGGTGTTTATTCCGTATTCGTTCTTGATGAAGAGGCAGGGACTGTAACAAAATGCAAAATTACAAAGGGATTGCTGGACGATGTCAATTATGAAGTAAAAAGCGGACTTACCGATGGCGATATTGTTGTGAAAAGTCCTGACCCGAATATGGTAGACGGTACAGTTGTTAAAATGAAGAATGCATAAATGGGGTGTGAATATTGAATATTAAAGAGAATATTCGTATTGCCGTTTTCAGTATAAGAACAAACCTGATGCGTTCACTTCTTACCATGTTAGGCATTATAATTGGTGTTGCATCTGTTATTGCTATTGTTACTGTTGGTAATGGTGGCAGGGACTATATTGTCGGAATGATTCGAGATATGGGAAATAGTGCTATTTCTCTTACAGTCAATGTAAACACAGCAAACGATGACGACTACTTCACTGATGCGGATATTGCAGCAATCAGAAAGCTTGATGGTGTGCAATATGCGTCTATGCAGTCAATTGCAATGTGTCAGATGAGTGCTAACGATATGAGTGGCATCCTTATGGGGATTGGCTGTAACACTGATATGCAGATGTTAATGCGAACACCGTTGATTTACGGCAGATTTTTCACAGAAGAGGAATATCTTGAAGGTAAGAATGTAGGCGTTATTGATGTAGGCAGTGCCTTGCAGCTTTTCGGCAGAAAAGATGTTGTTGGTGAGAGTATAAGTTGCACATCTAATGACCTTACAATATCCGTTCGTATTGTCGGTGTCGTGGATATTATGGCAAGTATGAACCTGGATACTGAAGAAATGATGAGCAGTATGACTTCTATGATGGGTGGAATGCAGATGACAAGCTGTATGCTCTTGATGCCGGCACCTGTTTCTGCTACTCTCCTCGGAAAAACAAGTGGTCATTATGATATGCTACAGATTACCGCTGTGGACGAAAATATGCTCGATGGTATCGGCACAGCAGCTCTTAATCGTGTACATTCACTTCACGACAATTATGAAAATGACTGTTATAGCGTAACCAATATGGCAACATATATTGACCTTCTTGATACAGTTATCAATGTCTTTACCATTTTCATAGCGGCTGTAAGTGCTATTTCACTTATTGTTGGCGGTATTGGCGTTATGAATATTATGCTTGTGTCAATTACAGAGCGTACTCGTGAAATCGGTATCAGAAAGGCTCTTGGTGCAAAAACAGGGACAATTATGTTCCAGTTCTTGACAGAATCAATAATCCTCTGTCTGATAGGTGGTTTAATCGGATTACTGTTAGGTGTTGCAGGTGCTGCATTTGTTTCATATATAATGAAAGTGCCACTTGCAGTACAGCCATCAACAATTGCATTGGCAGTTGGCTTCTCCTCAGCAATAGGAATTATCTTTGGTGTATATCCTGCCAGAAGAGCAGCAAAATTACCACCAATTGAGGCACTTCGTCGTGACTAATATATTTAAGATAAACCCCTGGGACTCTATCCTTGGGGTTTTGAATTTTATCCTTCATTTTTACAGATGTATATGCAGTTGTATATACATCTGTTTTTTTGTCGAAAAAAGAATTGTAAAGAGAATTACTTTACAAAAATAGCAGTAATTGCCATTGTAAACCCTTGATTTATCAAGTTTTAAACATTTTCAACAAAGTTTTCAACAAAATCAAAGTTCAAATCCCTGTTAAAAATATACTGTATAAAAAGGCTGACAGCAGTGTTTTAATACGAATCTTATGAATAATCCTGCATATTTTTTGCAGGATTTTTTCTTTTTCCTTCATATTTGCACTTTTTAATTGCAAAAAGTGTCGAAAAGTTTTTTATAATAAAAAATCAAAAACTATTGCCAATAATTACCAAATATGGTAAAATATGGCAGAAATAAGAAATCAGAAAATGATTTTTATAAAAATATGGAGGTTTCAAAAAATGGGAAACAATTTGAAAGTATTATTAACAGGTGAGGGCAGTGAATTCGGAAAGACTTGTGCCAATGTGTTGCGAAGCTATGGCTGTGATGTATATCTTGTTGCAAAGGACGGCAGAGCGGTTTTAGAAAAGAATGCAAATAACGATGTTGATGTTATTGTAATGGATGCATTTATGGCAAATCTTGATGCGTTGGGTGTTATGAACGAGATTGATGAGGAGTCAAAGCCCTTGATAATGATAATGTCAAGCACTGATAACCAGAGATTTGAGCAGGAAATCTTATCAGCAGGTGCAGATTATTATTTTTTAAAACCCTTTGATATAAACATATTAGCTCAACGTATTTCACAGTTAACAGGCTGGAGTAAAAGTGAAGGCAGCACCACAGGATTAAATACAAATGACTTGCAGGTGACAGTAAGTGAGATTATGCACCAGATTGGTGTTCCTGCACATATTAAAGGGTATCAATACCTTCGTGAAGCAATAGTACTTTCTATAAATGATAAGGAAATGATGAGTTCAGTTACAAAAATTCTGTATCCTACCGTTGCTAAAATGTATTCAACAACTGCATCCCGTGTTGAAAGAGCAATTCGTCATGCTATTGAGGTTGCTTGGGATAGGGGGGATGTAGATGTGCTCAGTTCATATTTTGGATATACTATTCAGAACACAAGGGGAAAGCCAACTAACTCAGAATTTATTGCAATGATAAGCGATAAGCTTCGTCTGCGAATGAAAATTTCTTGACAAACACAATCGCAAGTAGTATAATCAATGTGCTTCGTGAGGGAGTAGTCGGCGTTTAGACGCGGCAAGTCAACATACTGACCTTTTTGGTCTGGCTTACCTTAAATGACAAGACTCATGTATGACTTTTGTGTCATACTTGGGTCTTTTTTTATATCCTGTATGACGAAATAAACGGAGGATTTTTTATGGCCGAATTAGTAGTAATTGCAGTAGGACTTGCAATGGATGCTTTTGCAGTAGCAGTATGTAAAGGCCTTAATATGAGAAAGCTTGATTTTAAGCAGATGTCTTTAATAGCCCTTTTCTTTGGTGGGTTTCAGGCAGGTATGCCACTTATAGGTTGGTTTATCGGCTCTCGTTTTGCTCATTACATTGAAAGCATCGACCATTGGGTAACATTTATTTTGCTTGCAATTATCGGTGGTAAAATGATTTTAGAGGCAATCAAAGGCGACGATGAATGTGAAGAATGTGGAGAAAACAAACTGAATTTGAAAGAGTTAACTGCATTGGCTATTGCTACAAGTATTGATGCTCTTGCGGTGGGTGTTGCGTTTGCTTTGACTTATAACAGAAACACCGTGTTTTTAGCAGTTGCTTTGATTGGTATTATCACAGCAGGTCTTTCGGCAATTGGTGTCTTTATCGGTCATAAATTCGGTGCTAAATATAAGAATAAAGCAGAACTGGCAGGTGGTCTTGTGCTTGTTCTTATGGGTGTTAAATTCCTTCTTGAAGGATTGGGCATAATAGGTGGTTAATATGATTAAAACATTACTCTGGGATATTGATGGCACACTTCTTAATTTCGAAAAATCAGAAAACTATGCCATTAAAAAGTGTTTTGAAATCTTTGGGATTGGGGAGTGCACCGATGAAATGGTGGCACGGTACTCGCCAATTAACAAAAAATATTGGGAAATGCTTGAACGAGGTGAAATAACAAAGACTGAGGTGCTTCGCAACAGATTTAAAGAGTTTTTTGAAGCAGAAAACATTGATTTTGACCGTGTTGATGCCTTTAATGATGAATATCAGGTGCGTCTTGGGGATAAGGTCTTTTTCTGTAACAATGGACTTGAAACTGTTATGGCACTTAAAGGTAAAGTTCGCCAGTATGCTGTCACAAACGGAACTTTTACAGCACAAAGCAGAAAACTCACTCAATCGGGTTTAATTGATATTTTTGATGATGTTTTTATCTCTGATAAAATTGGTTTTGAAAAGCCATCAATTGAGTTTTTCGAGGCAATACAAGAGAAAATAGGTCAATTCAAACCGGATGAGGTTATGATTGTAGGTGATTCACTGACAAGCGATATTCGCGGCGGAAATAGTGCCGGAATTATCTGTTGTTGGTACAATCCGTTAAATAAGGAAAATAAAACATCTCTTAAAATTGACTATGAGATAAAAAATATTGCTGAAGTACTCAATATAGTATAGAAATTAAGGAACTGTTGCACAATGGACAGTTCTTTTTTTTGTTCAATATTACTTAAAAGAAAAAACAAAATATCATTGTTTAAAATTTGAAAATATGGTAAAATTGATTGATTATAAAAAAGAAAGGGAGAGTGAAAAATGAGTGTACTTGATAAAGTAAAAGATTTCGGTACGGAAATCAAAACTCATTGGAACACTCCGGCAGAAGGTAAATATGTTCCTTATAAAGAATATAAGGATGTAGTTATCGGTGTCGGTGCAAACTACACAGGCTCAAAAACGCTTGAGAAAATTTTCTTTGGAACAACATGTTTCCTCATAATGTATCATTATGATTTGCCCTATCTTGCGTTTTCCATCATTGGTATTTTGAATATGCCTCTTGGCTATATTTCAGCACTTATGTGGTGGTATGTGTGCGATAACTTGGGATTTTTGAAAAAGAAGATGGAAAGAGTATTATATGGTGCTTATGCCGCTATGATAATTTTCGGTTTATCTACCATTATATTTGACTTTACAGAACTTTTCAGTCCAACAAATCCCTTGATTACATATCTTAATGGTCTGGCAGGCTTGAATGCAAAGGCATATTTTAAAACCTTTGGTACCCATTTCCTTTATACAGGTTGGGTTGGTGCTCGTAACATCTTCTGGCGTAAAAAATTGTTACCAAAATACGGCAGATACAAGTATGGTCTTTACTGTGATGTTATTCCAAAGTGTATAATGGTTATTCTTATTGGTTGGCTTCCTGTTTACAATATTCCGGATGTTTCAACACGTTTCTGGGTTGCAAACCTTATGTTCGCTACATACAATGTGTTTGGCTTTGGTAATGTTCTTGAGGAATGTTCAAAGAGAATCAGTCCTAACCTTCAGGAAAGAATTCTTATCCGTAGCTATCCGGTAAAGATTTCTCACATTTTCAATTCAATTCTTGCAATTGCAATTCCGGCAATTGTTGGTATATTGTATGATGATGGTTGGCAGAATATTGGCGTATTCCAATATGTTTATCCAATAACATTCTGTGTTGCAGCAGGTTTCACAATGTTTTTGGCAGGCAGAATTAAAGAAAGAATTCCGCAGCCACCAATTGAAAAGAAAGTTAATATTAAATTCTGGGATGGTTTGTTTGGTGTTCTTAAAAATAAATATCTGTTGATTAACACCATTGTTGGTCTTATTGACTCGCTTGGTAACGGTATGCTTCCATTCGTTACAATCCTTTATTTCTATACATTCCGTTGGTCTTCTTTCCCTGTTATAGAAAGTATAGTAGTTGCGTTGGTTTCATTCGCTGGTACTCCGCCAGATTTGTTATCACCATACTTCTTAAAGAGATTCTCATACAAGCAGATTATGATTTTCTATCAGTTAAGCCGTGCAATCGGTAATGCAATCGTTGCTCTTGCAATCTGGTTCTGTGGAGACAATCTTGTTCTTTGCGGAACAATCTGTGTTGTTGTGTTAATCTTTATGGAAATGACAAAAACAGTTCCTACAACAGCAGGTCACGATATGGGTGTTCGTATTGCTGACTATCAGATGTACCTTTCAGGCGAACGACTTGAAAGCTATGCAGGTATCTTCGGTTGGTTTACAGGACCTATCACATCATTCGTTGGTCTTATTATTCCAATCTTCTTGCTCAGATACGGCTTTAACAGTAACTGGGAAATTCTCTTCTTTGATGGTTCAAGAAGAAATATTGTTGTTGTGCCCATAATTGTTGATGCCATAGGCTTCTTCCTTATGACGATTCCATATCTCTTCTGGGATTATGACAACAAGAAACAGAATCTTGTTATGG
>JAZSBY010000039.1:0-3182 GCA_045602655.1 Candidatus Fimenecus sp.
TTATCTTAAAAAGACAAGATAATAAAATATACTATCATCCATTTAAGGAGGAAAAAATATGGCAAGAAAACAAGAATGTATTGCAATGCTTCTTGCAGGCGGTCAGGGAAGCCGTCTTGGAATTCTTACAAAGAACATTGCTAAGCCTGCTGTTCCTTACGGCGGTAAATACAGAATTATCGACTTCCCCCTTTCAAACTGTGTAAACTCCGGCATTTCAACAGTTGGTGTTTTAACACAGTATCAGCCTCTTGAACTCAACGACTACATAGGTAACGGTCAGGCTTGGGATTTGGACCGTGCTAACGGTGGTGTGCATATCCTGTCCCCTTATCAGCAGATTAAGGGTACGGAGTGGTATAAGGGTACTGCAAACGCTATTTATCAGAACATCAATTTCATCGACCGTTATGACCCTGAATATGTTGTTATCCTTTCAGGTGACCATATCTATAAGATGGACTACAACAAGATGCTTGAATACCATAAGGAAAAAGGTGCTGCTTGTACAATTGCAATGCTTGAAGTTTCTTGGGAAGAAGCAAGCCGTTTCGGTCTTATGATTTTAAATGACGACAATTCAATCAGCGAATTTGAAGAAAAACCAAAGAACCCGAGAAGTAACAAGGCATCAATGGGTGTTTATGTGTTCACTTGGAGCAAACTTCGTCAGTACCTTATTGATGATGAAAATGACCCGAATTCAAGCAACGACTTCGGTAAGAATGTTATTCCTAAGATGCACGCAGATGGCGAAAAGATGTTTGCATATCTCTTTGACGGCTATTGGAAGGATGTTGGCACAATCGACAGCCTCTGGGAGGCAAACCTTGACCTTCTCAATCCAAAAGTAGACCTTGATTTGTCCGACACAAGCTGGAGAATTTATGCAAAAACTCCTGCATCACCACCTCACTACATTTCAGAAAAAGCAAAAGTGCAGAATTCAATGATTTCAGAGGGTTCAAGAGTTTATGGTGATGTTGACTACTCAATTCTCTTTAATGATGTTATAGTTGAAGAGGGTGCAGAGGTTAAATATTCAATCGTAATGCCCGGCACAGTTATTAAAAAGGGTGCAATTGTTCAGTACGCAATGGTTGCAGAAAATGCAGTTATTGAAGAAGGTGCAGTTGTAGGATTAAGTCCTGAAGACTGTGCAAATCGTGACGACTGGGGAGTTGCAGTTGTTGGTGCAGGTGTTACTGTACAAGAGGGTGCATCCGTTGCACCAAATACACAGGTCAGTGAAGATGTAGTAAAGGAGGCTGAATAATATGACAGGTAAGAATATTGTTGGTATTGTTTTCTCAAATGCTTATGACGAATGTGTAAGTGAGCTTACAGGCATCCGTACAATGGGTTCTGTTCCGTTTGCTTGTCGTTACCGCCTTATTGACTTTGCTCTTTCAAATATGGTAAACAGTGGAATCGAAAAAGTTGGCGTGCTCACAAAGAGTAATTATCAGTCACTTATGGACCATGTGGGTACAGGTAAACCTTGGGATTTGTCCCGTAAAAATGACGGTCTTTTCATTCTTCCTCCTTTTTCAACTAACGAAACAGGCGGAAACCGTGATAAACTTGCGTCTTTAAAGGGCAGTATGGGATTTATCAGCCGTTCAAATGAAGAATATGTTCTTCTCACGGACTGTAACACAGTTATAAACCTTGATATTGAGGCACTTATGGAGTATCACGCAGAGAAAAATGCCGATATGACAATTGTTTATAAGAATGGTAAGAAGCCTAATCTTACAGATGTAATTGTTCTTGACTTAAATGCAGACAGCAAGGCAGAAAAGGTTTCAATTTCTCCCGTAACAGAAGAAAATGTTAATTTCTCACTTAATGTAATCCTTATGAAAAAGGCACTTCTTGAAAGACTTATCAATGATGCAATAAGCCTTAATTACAAGGATTTTGAGTCCGATATTATTCAGAGAAATGTTGAAAAGCTTAACATTTACGGTTACGAAGCAAAGGGATATTCAGCAGTAATTGAGTCCATGGAAAGCTATTTCAAGGTTAATATGGAGCTTCTTGACCCTGCAAACTGCGACGACCTTTTCAATGCGGACAGACCAATTTATACAAAGGTCCGTGACGATATGCCTGCAATTTACGGAATCGGCTCAGATGTAAAGAATTCACTTATTGCCGACGGTTGTATTATTGAAGGTACAGTTGAAAACTCAATTCTTTTCCGTGGTGTACGCGTTGAAAAAGGTGCTGTTGTTAAGAATTCTATCGTAATGCAGGATGTTTTTGTAGCACAGAATGCGACTCTTAACTGTGTTGTTGCCGATAAGAGCGTTGTTATTACACCGAATAAGACCCTCTCAGGTGCAGAGAACTATCCGGTTTACATCGGAAAAGAAATAGTAATCTAAATGCAGTCTTTTTGCGAAATTTCACTTTTTCACCCTTGACTTACACTCGTAAGCCTGCGGTCTCAAAAGCAAAATTTCATCAAAAATCCAAGCATTTAGTGGTTCGCGTAGTGGCAGGCTTCCACGCCTGCTACAACATAAAAATCGAAAGGAAAAAACACATGAAAGTTTTATATGTTTCAAGTGAGGCACTTCCCTTTAAAGCAAGTGGCGGATTAGGTGATGTTGCAGGTAGCCTTCCTCAGGCACTTCGCAAAAGACTTATCGGTGCAAGGGTTGTAATGCCTTTATATGATACAATCAGTCAGGAACTTAAGGACACAATGAAATTTGTCACAAGTATTTCTGTTCCTGTTGCCTGGAGAAGACAGTACTGCGGAGTTTTTGAAGCAAAAGCAGGCGGAGTAATCTACTATCTTCTCGACAATCAGTATTATTTCAAGCGTGATACTCTTTACGGATATTACGACGATGCAGAGAGATTTGCATTCTTTGCTCGTGCAGTTCTTGAAATTATTCCACACATTGATTTCAAACCCGACATTATTCATTGTAACGACTGGCAGTCAGCATTGACTCCTGTTTATTACAACACACTTTATGCAAATCGTCCCGGTTACGAGAACATCAAAACTGTTTTCACAATTCACAACATTCAGTATCAGGGAACTTACGGTATGGACCTTCTCGGTGATGTTGTGGGGCTTCCCGAAAGTGCAGCTTCCCGCCTTGCATATGACGGTGACTGCAACTTTATGAAGGGTGCTATTGAATGTGCTGACAGAGTTA
>JAZSBY010000040.1:0-17076 GCA_045602655.1 Candidatus Fimenecus sp.
GCAAATCCTTGAAATTTTACTGTGCTAAAGTGTTAATACTTTTTGTTAGTATTTGCTAACTTACAAAGCATAATGTAAATCTATGGTACATATTGTTAGTACATCCTAACAGATTAATATAATATTAGTATATCCTAACACAAAACGTCATAAGAATAACCCCGTTGAATAATTCAACAGGGTTTTCAACATTTTAACAATTTTTACCTCACACAAATTTTAATTACATCATACACAATATTTTTTATTTTCTGACTCTCAAAATAAACATTACCCATTTTGTAATTATCAACAAAAGGCTTAAATATTGGTGACCGTCCAAGCTGATTAATTAGCATTGTGTTGGGGCTGTGGTCTTCAACAGTAAGAGAGTAGACAATTTTACAAGAGGGGTCAACATCCTGAGAAACGAACATTTTACCCGCTGAATAGTCAACCCACACTCCGTATTTATCACCCATATAAAGGAAAGTAAAATAGTATTGTGCTTTTTCCGTTTTCCGCATGATAAATGTTTTTGAATCATACACAAATTTATTTTCTATTGCATATTGCTCAAACTCTGTGCCCTTTATTAATTTGCCGAATCTTGTCTCTTTACGACTTTTTATGTACGCATCATTATTAACCAACTGTAAAAGTAAATCCCCTTTGCGAACTATGTCCGACCCGTAAGGCAAATGTAAGTCAAAAAATAGTGTATACGGGTTTATCATTGTTGTTGAGTTTGCCAAAAAGAAAACAATTACTCCTCGGTATCTGTCAATTGACATATAAAAACCGAGAAACGCTTCAACCTCATTTTTTAAATATCTGTTGAACCCCTGTTCTTCAACAAGAAATTCTTCAAAAATAATTAAATAAACTAACGGAAAAGCAATGGATTTATACATTTTAGCCTTTGTCAATGCCATTGCATACCCCGCTAACTCATCATTAATATAATATGCCCCTCCTTTATATTCGATTTGAACATCAGGGAACTCATTATTTGAAAGAACATCATCAAAATATGTCTCTGCTGTTGCATCAAGCTCCTCTTGATACCGTCGGAGATATACAAATTGATGACCTTTGTCTAAAAATAGCTTGATAGCTCGTTTTTTAAGTGCGTATGATTTACCGCAACCACGTGAACCTATTACAAAATTAAATAGGCAATTGTAAGTAAGCGTTTGACCTACATCATAATACATGATAACCTCCATAAATCAAAAAGGCAGGAGCACTATTGTTTTACATCAAGCGACCAAGCCAAACCACACAAGAGAGGCTCTTCACCTTTGGTTGTTCTGTGTGGTAATGTAAGTTAAACAATAGTACCCTACCACTTAATATTATATCACAATAATTTTAATTTGTCAATGGGTTTTCTGAATTGTAAACTCAATTTCTTTTAATACAATCCCGCCTGGTACGTGTTTCGGCTGTAATTTTCCGCTGTAGCTCATGCCCTCATGAAAATTATCCCATGTTACATATTGATAACATTGCTCAGGCATACCCGCACACGTTATATTTAATAAATCTGTGTCATAACATCCCACATATTTTTGTAACTCCTCATCAACATTTAGTTTATTATCTTCACAATATTTTTTTATTGCTTTTGTGCTAAAATGCTTTTTGTCCCATGTGTCGGGGCTGTTCCAATCCTCAATATAAGACTTTTGACGGATAAAACGGGCACGGGTAAAACGGCTTTCAATTTTCCAAGCTCCCAGGGCTACGGGGTCAACAACAAAATCATCAGGAATATTTAAACCGTATTTTTGTAAATCGGCTGTTGTCAATTTTTCTAACTCATCATTTGAAAGTTTTGACAATTCAGGTGGTAAAGGTAAATCAAGGTGTAAAGAATCCGTATCAGCATATGCAAACATGCCATATACTTTTTGAGCTGAGGTAATTGTTTTATGTCGTGCCCACGCTGTAATAAATGTGCCCACGGGTATATAAATCGGGTCTCTTGTTTCCTTTGCACCTTTATAATATTTAATTAAACCATTATCATAATAGGGGATTTTTGAGCATACCTCTGGATTAAGAGCAAATTTACCGTAAAGAGCATTTAACATCAGCTTTGCAAGTGTACGCATAGCTTTATTACCGTTTAATGTGCTCTCAATTTTTACCTTTGTCCATTTGTCAATGTACTCTGTAAAAAGTCCCATTGTGCTCTTAAATTTCCACCCGCTATGATAATCAATATTATAAATATGGTAATGCTCTTTAAATATCTCCAGGTCAACAGAGGTTAGGCACATTGTAACCTCCTCCCCGCCTGAGCTTGTTAAATACTCAGTAGGTACAAATGACAGGTTATTTTTTAATTGTATTGTGGGTAAATAACCCTCTTTAAGCTCAAATTGACATGTAAACATTTGTACATATAAATTATATAAGCTGTCGTGCTTATACTCACCTTGAAAAAATACACCCTCCCCAAATGGTAAAGGCTTATCCCTCATAACTGAGGGGTAAAGGGAATTTACATCAAGCACAATCCCCTCTCCTATGTCTTTTTCCCTGTATCGGGGATTGAGAAAGGTGTAACCACCTTTGTAACTCTGTCGCACATCATGGTCATAATCGGGAGTAGGAAACCACCTATTAAAAGCCTTTTCCGTGACCGTCCTTTTATAATCGTGTAAAGCGTTGCTCCCCTGGGTCATTTTTGTTAAATCCTGTGCAAAAAGCACGGAAAGAGCACGGGCAACAATTTCTACATCATTACGGATATAATCAACCTCTTGTTGTGTCAGCTCATAGCCTGGAGGACGGTATTTTTTATAGTCTATCTCTAATTTTGAGATTGGTAAATTGAAACCTTTAGCAATTTGTGCTACACTAAATGGTAGTATTTTCAATGAATCATAAATTTTAACATATTTTGTTTTCTTGCCTTTTTTCTCAAAAATAATTTTTAATGAATAAAATTGCCCTTTATCGGAAATCAATGTTGTAAATGTTTTGGTTGCCTCGTCTTTGCGGTCTATTACGTGTTTAAAACCGTGCTCAAACAGATAACACATAATAAATTCACCGTCAAATTTGAGGTTATGAAAATAATATGTAGAATTTTCATTTGTTAAAAGAAATTCAAAAAAGCTGTTGATTGAATTACCATATCTGAAAAACTCGGTATCTCCAATTTTTGAAGTAGACCAAGCCCACACACGGCAATCCGTTTCTTCTGTTGTTGTTTCAAAATCTGCCGTGTACAACATTGTGTGAATCCTTTCCGATTATTCTTTACCTTTCCAAACTTCAAAAAGTGCCTCTTGTTTAGTTTGTAGCTCCAGGGGGTCATAAATAAAATCAAATTGTGCTTCGGTATCTGTATTGAAAATTTCTACAAATTCATCAGGGCTTTTACTCTCTACCAATTTTATAAGGTTGTCAGAGTACCCCATATTTTTTAAACCTTTGATGTAATTTTGCTGAAATCGTTCTTTTTTCTGTTCCTGGGCTTCAACGTCAAAAAGGTTATTCATTGCCTCTTTTGCTTTTTCCCATTCTTTTTGAGATAAATTTTTAAATTTTTTCTTTGACGGGTTTAATGCGTTTCGGTTAATGCTCCCCATTTCCCCACGCTTTAAGCCCGTTGACTTTCCTCTTGACTTCATTTCGATTTCATCAAGTTTTTTCTGCTCACGTGCCCGCCTTGCGTTTTCCGTCCTCTGTTTTATGTTAAATTCGTTAATATCCCATTTTAAAGCCTGTGCCCCTCGGGAGGATTTTACAACCTTTTCCGACCCTCTTTTTGTAAATCTCCCTATGCTGTTTATTTCCCTGGAAAAATCTGCTCTTGTTGTAATATTATTTTTTAAGTCTTTTACAGATAGTTTATCAGGGAGCAAGGGCACAAGCTCAGGACTCTTTTTTGTGAGTCTTGTAATTTTGGTATTAAAGTTTTTTACTGCCCGTTTGAGTTTAGCGGTGTCGCTGTCCCGCCAACGTATTTTACTGATTTTTGACATAGTTTAATACCCTCATTTGTTACTATCAAAAAACCACGGCTCTCAATTTTGCGATATAACACAATATCGGCTAATTGTGCAACATCCACAAACAAATTAAACCGCTTAGAAAGTGAGTGATTGATGTTTTCTTTGTTTTTCGCCCGCCTTGCCTGAAATTTTTCCAGGTGTAAACGGGATGAGAAAACAAATGTTAAACCGTCCACCGTCAAGCGGTATTCAGATTTTTCAAGGTCATAATATACCCCGTTTCTTGACATCATTTTTGTTTTTCACCGCCTTTGAATTGTTTCACGTGAAACATTCCTCCCATATAACAAAAGGCGGGCTTTTGCCCGCCCTTTAGCGTTTTACTGTTTACTTTGTTACTACATTGAGGGTAAGCATTTTTCTGTTACCCTTTGTAATCTGGATTACTCTGATTTTAACAGGCTTGTCCCATGTTGGAGCACCGTAAACCTGGATAACCTTTTTAAGAGCTGAGTAAATGCCGATTGACACACACTGATAGGATACTCCCTTATCATCAATGATTACAATGCGGGGGCATGCTGTAACCTCCCCTGTTTCCTGGTTGGTGCAGTTAACAACCTCAATATATAAGTCCTTTGCATTAATATCCATGTTGATACAGTCCGCAAGCCTCTTGTCGGGGTTGTTCATAGCGTTGTAAAGCTTTGCCTTTTCCTCATCCGTGGTTGCAACCATTGATGTAAACTGTGTCTTTGCTGTTGTCATATCAGCAACAATATTAAAGCCCTCATCCGCAAACTGGTTATTAACTGCGGGTGCTGTCTGGGGTGCTCCAACTACTGCGGGCATAGCCTGATTAACTGTGTTTACCTGATTTGTGTTTTCCATAATAAAAATCTCCTTTTAATTAATTTGTTTTTTCCTCAGCTTCAACGACTTTTGCATATTTAACAAATTCATCTACGCTGATTTCATACTGTTTTGTGACGGATGTAATTTTGCTGATTGTGATTGCTTCGGCTTTGCCGTGTACTCGTTTCAGCTCCCTCAACGCTTCTTTGCGGTTAAAATTGCCGTAAAGAGTCAGGGGAGGGAGTTCAACAAGTTTTGGTTCACCGTCCACAACTTTAATTGAGTGTGCCTCAATTGTTGTTTCAATCAGCTTACGGGCAATTGTTGCCCTCATCATAGCCTTTCGACCTCCTTTCAGAATTTTAGCGGATTTTTGACAGACAGAATCGGAATTTGTCCTTGCAAAGCCTGGAATAATCAGACTTTGCTGACAATATAATTCTATCATTTTATTAAATAAAAGTCAATAATACTATTGTATTTTCTACAATTGATTATGTAAACTTTTAATTAATTGTTTATAACATTTACTTAATTTTTCTTTTGCTCCTCAATGAGAATATACGCAAGCCCCGCAAGATTAAAAGTACAATTATATACATGTAAAAGCGGGCAATCTTTACAAGTATAATGATTATTTGAATGCTGTTTTAAAGCCTTTACAATTTCATCACGGCTTAACTTTATGCCGTTATATTCAACCATTCAAATTCCCTCCCGTCACAAGCTGTTCCGCATGCTCCCTTGCCTTTGATAAGTCATAGCACACATGTTTTAATCTGCACACTCTGCAATCGCCCTGACCTTTGCACACGGTTTTCACAACCGTTTCAGCTTTTGTTAATGCAATTGCAAGCATAGCGATTTCCGTATCGTTATATGGGTTTACTCTTAATGTTATCATAATGGTTTTTCCTTTCCGTAAAATATATTAACTGTAAACACAATCCGCATAATGTTTTTGTACAATTTGCTACACCAAAAAAGGCACAATCATAGCATGAGCCATTAACTGAGGAATGGTTTTCTAAAGTTTCTAAAATTTCCGACTCTTTTAATGTAACACCGTTAAAAGAAAAAGACGGCTCTTTCTTTCGTACCTCTTTCAAAGCGTTCACCATGATTTTTTCGAGTTCATCCATGTTAAACTCCTTTCACACTTCATACATTAAGTTAAATGTTTTATGTGGGTTATGTTTCCGATATGTTTCTAACACATCAAGAGCTTTTACAAAACTGTCTGCAAGAAACGCACTAACCTGTATTTGTTTTTTGCCCTTTTTCATCATAATAAAATATAGTCTCATAATTTTATTATTCCTTTCAAAAAATTATTCGGTTTGTCACCGTGACCGCCTTTCGGCGGTTTCGTCTTAATTTTCAAAGACTCGTCAGACGGTTTAATTTTCCTTAAACATTCTTACTGCATATTCAGCTTCTTTAATTCCCTTTTCTGTTTTGTAAGTGTGCTTTACCACTTTACCCGTATAATCACGCTTTGCAAATTCCTGAGCTTCAGAAAGATTATCAAACCATGCTGTGTGATTTTTATAAGCTCCCATTACGCAATATTCAACGCTGTAAAATGTCTTTTTCATAACTTTTCACCCTTTCTGCGGAGGTTTAACCGCCTCCGCTCGGTTTGTTGGTTTATTTATCATACTGCTTTAAAAGCTTATCAGTACCATGCTTGTAAACTCTTATACAATCAATTGTTTCTGCATTCTCTCTGCTTGTTTCGTTTATAACCCGCATTACAGCTTCATATCTTGCATTGTTTATGCAATCCGCTTTAACTTGGTAGGTGTCCCAACCGTTTTTAAAATGTAAATCAACGTCATATGTAAACATAATATCCTCACTTTCTGGGCGGTTTTGCCACCCTCAATCTTCATCGACAAAAAACATATACTTGCCGTTTTTGCGTTCGTAATATCCGAATGTTTCATTACGCTTGTGACCTCTCACGATGTCCTTTACATCCTTTTCAGTGTAACCGCCACCGTAGAGGGTTTCTCTGCCTGTAGCAATCTCAACCCTTGTAACACTATAAGTCTTTTCCATATCGTTCTCACTTTCCGCCTTTCGGCTGTCTTACGTTTAGGGGTGTTCCCCTTTCCTTGATTATATTTTACCATAATTTTACATAAATGTCAAGCATTTTTCAAAAATAAATGTAAAAGTTGTTATCACCAACTAACACAAAAATATTTTGCCTAAATGTAAGAAAAAAGTTTTACATTTATGCAAATGTGGTATAATTATAATAGATAAAACAAAAGGAGATGTTAAAAATGTTAGAAATTAAAATTACTGCTACCGCCCTTTACTTTGACAGCCTATCAGATGAGATGTATTTAAAGCTCAAAAAGGATTTTGACTTACAAGAGCAACAAAGCGGGAAAGGTCATTGCATTAAAGGCTCACCCGCTGAGCTTTTCCAAGTGCTTTATGATTTAGCCTTTGATTATGATATTGAGCTATCATAACAAAACACCCTCCGAATAGTTCGGAGGGTGAATTGTTTCACGTGAAACATTATTTTAATGAGTAATCCCATTTTAACACAATGTAATAAGCACCCTTTCGGAGGGTTTCGGACGGTCTTTTTAAATTTCCGTAAGGGGTTTTTACAATAAGCTCTGAGGGGTTTTCAACAGCGACCTCCAGGAGGCTTGTACCGTCAAGAGCTTCAAGCAAGGTAACGGAGCTAACGGGCTTTAATTCTTCAAGCTCGGATAAATAAAAACGTATTTTCATTTAATTAATACACTCCCATGAATAAATCTTCGCACTCATCAAAAAACATCATTTCAATTTTTGTCAATATTTCCTGGAGTTTGATGTGCTTTTGAATAACGTCTGAATCAGTGTCAACACCTATATTTCCAACACGGGTTGTTGTCATGGTCTCTGTCATGCTACCTTCCGTTGTTGCCCTGGTGTTATTGTCTGCCGTGGTCTTTTGCTCCCCTGTAAAGGTTGCTGAGGTTTTAACATTGCCTGACTCTGTGCCCGTGCTATCCTGGGTTGTTGTGCTGTCACTTTGATTATTTTTATTAACCTCTCCTGTTGTTGTGGATGAGGTTGTTGTTGTGCTGTCATTAGTGCCCGTTGTGGTTCGTTTTTCCGTCCCGTTTTCCGTGCTCGTTGTTGTCTGGGATGAGTCAATAATATCCTGGTTCAAAGTTGTCACATATTTTGAATCAGTTAAATTTGTTAACCCCTGGGGAGTGTCCAGGAATTTTTTATTGATTTCCTGGTCACTTGTCTGAGTGCTGTTTGTGGCACGGGTGCTTTCCCCGTCAACACACTCTGTTGTGTCAGTCTCTGAGCTTGTTGTCCCGTTTGTTTCTGAGCTTGTTGTCTCCCCGCCCGTGTCGGTCACGCTTCCGACGGTCTCAACTTTTCCTGTCGTGTTGCTGTCTCTCTGCTCTGTGCCCTGGGTCTCCTGGTTGTCAAAGGTCTGACCAACTGTAGAGCTTACCCCGCTTGACTTTCCGACATTATCACGCTTAATGTTTATAGTCTCAGTCAACTTGTAGTTGTCCAAAATAGCATAATCTATATTAGCAGTCTCAAAGAGTTTGTTATAATAGGGGAGTACCGTGTTAAATTTATCCTCCAAAAACCACAAAAAGCGGTCAATGGTTTCTGCACCGATTTCACGGAAATAAAAATGTTTAATAAATTTCTCCTCGAATTTATATTTTTTACTCTCATCATAAAAAACATACGGAAAGTTAAATATATTTCTCCCACCCTCGACAATGTGTCGTAGTTCAATTGTATACTCTGCCATTATGCAACAACCTCCTCAGCGGGTTTTAATTCCTCTGTTTCTTCTTTTACACGGAGTTTTACAGACACATTTAATTTATATTTTTTGTTGATTTCTTCACATGCTTTTTGACGGCAAAGGAGCATTGTTTCCGCTTGGATGTGGGTTTGCTCGTTGTTGCTGTCAACCTCGGTAACAATTAAACGCTCTTTCTTTTTGTCGGAGGGGTTTGTGTTTAATCCCAAAAATTCAAGCACCTCATTCCACACCGCCCGCTTTTCTTCCCTCAGCTTATCAGCAACAAAGGGGGCTTCGGTTTTCAGGGCTTCAAGCGGTTTTTCCTGGAGGGATTTGTGCCCGAAAATAACAGGGCTGTCCCCGCTGTACTGAGAGTAAACAGCTTCAAGCGTTCTTTTTGTTTTGTCATCACACCTGATTAAAATAGGTGTTTTTTGTGCATTTGTGTTTACCTGGATAGCCCTATCCAGGGTTGCAAGCTTTTCCGCATACATTAAAATTGTGCTGTCTGTCGATTTTGCCAAATAATTATTACGGATATACACACAATCATCAGCACTAAAAATTTTATTATAACCCGTGCTGTAAGCTGTAAATGCTGTTGGCTCGTCATACACATTTACAGTGGAGGCGGGTGTTGTTTTAAGATTTAAAAAACCTATGTCACTATCATCAACAAAAATCGCCTGACCGTAATTAAACAAACACTCCTCCAAAAATCTCTCATTGCAAGTATCGGGGAGACCGTCCCATTTAAAAATTGATAAAGCTATATTTTTTAACCTTGCGTAATAATCCTGGAAAATGAGAGTATTTCTTAAAAGATTTCTTTTTGACATTTTAATACCTCCTTACTTCGGGGAGTTATCAATGGAGTAATCACCAACAGTTGCTGTTGACTTCCAGAGGGTTACACCGCTATTATACATTTCTTTTAATTTATTCATATCGTCACAAGGGATGTCACCAATGATATTTATATCAACGGTTTGCACATAATTAAAATATGGGCGGGTTGCAACATTTGGTATTTTAACTTTGTTAGTCTGGTAACCATACATTGTAAAATAATCGTCAATTGTTTTTGCGTAATGGGATTTTATCATCTGATAACCAATATCAAATTTATTGCACCCCATAGCCGTTAACAGATTATTTTTAGGTGCTCCCGCACTTGTTTTATTAGGCTCTCTGCTTGCCTGGTATGTATTGTTAATTGTGTTAATTACACCCGTTGCACCGTGCACAATTAAACCTGCACCGACCGTTACACCCGCACCCGTTGCAACACTTGCCACACCCGCAACAATCTCACCAACTCCCGTTAAGGCTGACATACCAAGAGAGTATTGATTTTTTGCAAGCCATAATTTAAAGGTGTCGGAGTTAAAAGAGCATTGCGGGAATCCTGAGATTGATATACCAGCATCAACATTATTTGCAATGCCTTTATAGTCCTGGGGTATAAGAGTTAATGAGGGATTTGCCGACACATCACCATACATTTTAAATACAATGTTTTCGGAGTCTGTAAAATCCTCAACACAATACTCTGCTTGCTCTCCCGCATGATTTGTTGCATATACTTTAAAATATGGGGCAGTCCAGAGCTTTTTATTGCGGGGTGTATATGTAAAACCATTTGACGAAAAGGCAACAGGCAAATAACCATTAATCTCAAAAATTTTTGAGGCGGGATTTTTTGAACCCTCAACAGCTCCATAGCTCTCCAGGTCTCCCGCTGACACACAAAACTCAGGCACGACAGCAATAAATAAAATAGAGTCCTCTGCCTCCTCCTCGATTTTGTCAAGTAAATCATTTACTCCATTAGGCTGAGTTAAAAAATAAAAGTAAATACCCTGGTAAATGCCTGAGTGCTCCACACCCCTGGAGGCTGTGCCCGCAACTTTTTCCGTGCTTGCGACAAGATAACCCCACCGACCTATATTTGTAAAACTCTCAGGCAATTGATAGTAGTCATAATCCTGACAAGCAAAGCTCTCAGGCACAACATTATCCCCTTTGCCGTCCGTCTTGCTGTGCTCTCTTACAACATAACTATCTTTAATTGTTACATCAAATAACCAAGTTTGGTAAACATCAGTCTCAAATATTACCTCTGTTGTGCCCTCATTGATGTAAACAAGATTTTTGATAAATGCATAAAATATTTTTGTGCCGTGGTTTGCGTTGCGATAAAACATATAATTACAATTATATAAATCATCAATATTTGCACTGACTTTGACGGAGCTTTGTAACTGACCATTTGACAAGGTTTTACGCACTGTTAAATAATCAGTAAAAGTCTTTTTTACTCTATTTGTAAAATAATTGTTTTGCTCTGTTGCATTTGCAAAATATATCTGATTTTTATAGGTATTGTCAAAAGGCACACCACATAAATAAATTGTACTGCTCGGAGTAAATGCCATGTAATCGCCTCCAATTGTTTCACGTGGAACATTTTAAAATGCTCCACGTGATTTGAAAAATTAAATATCTCTGATACACCAAAAGCCGTTGCTGAGATAGTCAACGTCATTAAGCGTAAGTTTGCGGATGTTTGATGACATTATTTCATGCTCTTTTGCATCGAATTTGAAAGCATGGGGACAATATGCCCCGTTATCGTTTACGGGGATTGTTGACATAGTTGTGCAAGCATAAACACAATTCTGATAAAATATTAAATCGCCCGTCTGTTTAACACTGTTTTTATTAATTGCCTGAAATTTTGATGATTCTTTTGAATTTGGGTTATATGTAGTGTTGAAATTTTCGGTGGGTGTAATAATAACCGTGTTCCCGTGGTTGTCTTTTGAAATGCCAAAAACGGGCTGATGTAAAACGGTTTGACCTGAATCTGTGTTAACTGTAGCAATCATCACACCATTATTGCACACATAAACACGGTCTATTGACCCACCCCATCCATATGAATCGGTAAAAGCAGGGTTTATTGTGTTTGCCCCATCACTAATATAATTGACTGTTACAGGTCTAAAAGATATTTCATCTTTTAAGTTTAAAGATAAAAACAAATCATCCCCCACATAACAATCAATTGCCGTTGACTCTGTATTATGCTCCACACGGTCAAAATACGGATTCAGGGCGGCTATTGTATCATCAATAAACTGCTGTTCGTTGTCCTGAGTTCGGGTAATTTTAATAATAGCCATGTTTTATACCTCCTCCCCCGTTGCGTCAGCGATAATGGTTTCACCCGTTGTCACGGGTTCAACGTTTGCAACGCCCGCACCCGTGATATTTTTACCGCCTGTGATTGTTGCAAGTTCCGCTTGTACAATTTCGCCAAGCTCCCCACTGTCAAGCATGTCACCGATACACTGTCGCACTGTTCCGACAAGGTTTGTTTTCATCCACAATTCAGCATCAGAGATTTTTGCATCCTGGGCATTGAGTCTTTCCGTGTTAACCGTTTCCCAGGTTTCACGGAATGTATTAATAGTATTGTTAATTGATTCAATAAATGTTGCGTGTGAAGAATTAACAGAAGCCATAAATGTATTAATTTCCGTGGTAATTTTCTGCTGATAGTCCATAAAAGCGGAGCTCATTGTTTCATTATTTGCATCAATACGGCTATTTACAGAGCTTGCAAGAGAATCATACAACTCCCGTACTTCTTTTTTATAACCCTCAATTGTCTCATCAATTTTTGAATCATTTGTTGTTGTAAAAAGCGTGATTGTGTTATCAACATTTGACTCAAATTTATTGACCTCGTTTTTGATTTCCTCAATAAACAGGCGGTGAGATTCAGCAAAGGTATTTTTAAAAGTTGTGTTATCCCGTGTAAGATGATTTAACATATCTTCAAACTTTGCACACATAGAATGTTCAAAGTTTTTCAACCTGTCAATCATCCTGTGAATTTCTTCTTTTGTGTGTTCCCTGTACTCTGTCTCTGTAAATGTGGGTTTTTCGGGTGGGAATGTCCCGCCGTGGGGTGGAAAAAATCTGTCGTTAATGTCAAACATTTTTGTTAACCTCCTTAATATGGTTTATCGGATAAATAGCCCTCGTAAATTCTGACATCCTCAATTGAAGCGGTGCTGTTTGTAGCTCCTGACGGTGCACCGACAGCTATCACAATTTTTTCGTAGTCGCTGAGAGTGTCAGGACAAATAAAGTAACATTTATAATTTTTCTGTTCACCCGTCCACGTCTCCCCGTAACTGGTGTGTAAAGTAACGCGGCTATTTTCCGTGATACCCTGTATAACGGGGTATGAATTTTCCGTGTTAAATTCCCCGCGGAAGAACACACTGTAAATTTTTCCCGCAACCATAGGGAAATCAAGATTTAATGTGATTAAGTCGCCGCCATTTGAAGACATTGCACCTTCTTCATTAAATCCCGCGGGAGGCATTTTGATTCTGTGAATTGGTGTGTTAAAATGTCTGAATGGTAAACGGGCGGCAAGCACACACTGTCGCATATATTCCGCGTTGACGGGATATAAGAAATTCGGGTTAGTGTCAACGTACTGTATTGTTAAAAATATGTTGTCATTTTTCTGATTCAGGTACATACACACATGGTCAATATTTTTATATGCGGTGTCGTGGAACTCATCCCCGATACCGTCCATGTTGTCCCATTTAAAAAACAGTAAATCACCTGCTTCAAGGTTCGAAAAATCCGCGGCGGGTGTAAACGTGTAACCATTAAGCTCTAACCACTGAGCAATTTTGTTTGATACTCTGTTTTCGTAGCCGTCAAATTCGTTAAAAAATTTGCTGTCTACAATATTTGTGGAATTACCGTTATAGCGGGAATTTTCAAAGGTTACACCTCTGATTAACAGATTTATAAAAGATGAGCAATCAACCTCATGTTTACCGCTTACGGGGTTACAATTAGGGTCGTAAGCTGTAAAGCTGTTACCATATACAAGACTGTCAAATTTGTTTGTATAAGTGTTACATACTTCAAACATTTTATTAATTAATCCGTCTGTGTTGTGGTGCTTTTCGGGCTTTGTCTCCAGTTTATCAATTTTTGTGAGTGCATCCGCAAAGCGTTCAAGAGCGTTTGAATTTGATTCAATAATTGAATTAATTTTGTTGTACTGAGTATTTAAATCACGCTCAATGCGGGAATAGTTTGTTATTAATTCCCTCAGACGAGTTAACGTGATTTTGTCAACTCCTGAAAGCTCCTGCAAAATACGCGCTTTTTCCGCATGGAGTTCTTCGATAATTTCACGCTTTTTTGCGTTCATCATTCTATCTGGGTCTTTATCATAGTAAAACATTTAATTTTTCACTCCTTTTTGAAATTGTTTCACGTGAAACAATTTGCCCCACGTGAAACACAATTTTTATTCCTCTGCCCCTGTGAGCATAAATGCAACAGCGTTTGCAAAAATAGAGAGTGAGTAAGTCTGCCAATGATGATAAATAAAATTATCATAAAGCCCTTCACCATTGTGAAAACTTTCCATCTGTTTCAGATTGTCAAATACCTGGACATATGACTCATCACAAAGGATTGCACCGCAGTTTGTAGCACTGCCGAAGTTATCAACAATCAGTGTACGCTGTTTGAGGTCGGTGTAACTTACGTTAAATGCCTTTGCAAGTAACTCAACATCCATATCAACAGATATATCATTACGGAGTAAAAGCACCTGTCTCTCCTGGGGTGTCCAGGTGGTAACGGGCTTTGCATCCTTTTCTTTGTTGATGTCATAATAGGTATTAAAGTTTGTGCTCGGAAACTCCATAGCCTGACCGACTGTTTTAATAGCTTTTACAAATGCCTTTGCTGTGTCGGTGTCTGTTACGCTTGCAACATCAATTGTTTTCAGCTTACCACCCTCAATTGCACTTGCAAAAAGATTCTTCATCAAGATAAATTCGTCAAGATTGTCACCGCTGTAAATACTATTAACAATAGAGTTTAAAAGCTGTTCAAGGGCATTGTAGCTTGTAAATGCCTGTATGAGCTGGGCTTTTGATACTGTTGCTTTATACTGTCCCTGTCGGTTAAGAGCATGATAAATTGATTTTGTATCGGGGATTGCTCTTTCAAGGAGCTTTGAGCCTGTGGGGTCGTATGTTGTGCCCGTTGCGGGATTTGTGTAAATTTCCTCAATATTTTTACCAAGAGGCACACCGCCTTTTTTGAGGATTGCAAGCGGATTATTAAAAGTCTTATTGTTTACAATAACCATTGCAACCTTATTTACAAGGGCTGATAAAAATTCGTTTTCCGTAGCCTGGAAAGTCATAATCGCTGAGCCTACCTCAGCAATATTTGACTGTGTAGCCTGGGGCACTCTTTCCTGATACTCAGCACTTGCATTTGTTAAAATTGCATTAAGCACATTAATCATGTTTGCCATAATTTTAAAATCTCCTTTTCATTAGTTTAATTCGCCCTTTTCATTAAAAAGGCTGTCAAATGTTACTTCTTCCATTTTCGGAGGCTGTTCGGAGGGCTTCGAATCTTCTTTCGGAACTTCTCCGACTTTTAAAAATAATTTTGCATTAACAGCTCTGAGGGTTTCATTGTTTTCCGTCAGCTCTGTTATTTTTGTGTTTGCCGTGTCCCTTTCGGAAAAAACTGTTGTTATTCCCTCTGTTAAAGTTGTAAGTGTTTCGCTTGCTGTTGCCTGATTCTCAGGGCTTACAAGGTTAATAAATCCTTTTAACATTGTCTGCATTTCTTCAAGTGTCATTTGTTTTTCCTCCTTTCATTCAAAATCGCTTGCAATTGCAAAAAGTAAAAGCTTTGACAACTTTTTTCTTTTTGTTGTCGTTCCTGGAGTGTCGGGTGTGTCGGGGTTGATGTCTGAGCCTTTAAAATAATTAAACCAGGTTACAGCCTGTGACCGTCGCTCGTTCTCAACCTCAACCCCCGCACGTTCAAAATTTTTCAGAAACGCACTTGCAAGATATTCAACATTTTGTGTTGACTGTTTAAATTCTGCAAAACTAAGGTTATATGCTGTTGTAGGTATCCACTGACCAAAAGAGGCGGTAACTTCATCAATCCATTTTAATTGTGCGTTACCGTCATCCCATGCATAGCCGTGAGAGTCAGCCCAATTTGTAAAATTTGTCCAGGGTGTCCACTGTACAAGCCCAAAGCCTCCACCGCCTCCACTACCCTCAATTAAACCTTGCCAAATTCCTGGGTTAACACCTGATTCACTTTGCATATTGCCTAACATTCCGCAAATAGCGTTAACTGTCCAACCTTTTCCAAGTAGGACAGAATAAACTATTTCAGCATTGTTTTTTGTCTCCGCTTCGGACAAATAGCGGTTACCCTTAACCCACTCAGCCATACATTAAACCAGGTCAAGGAGCTTTTTAACGCTGTCAAGATTTTTAATATCTTTCAAAGCCTTTTCAAAAGCCTGTCCGATTTCTTCATAATTTGAGCCGTACACATCAGATTTTGACAGATTATAATAATCATAAAAATCATTTGTAATTGACTTTGTTGTAGTTATTGTTTCATCACCGTACCATTTACGGCTTGACACATCCAAATGCACAGCGATTTTATTAGTGTTTATGTTTGCTATGCCGTTAAAACCTACATCCTGAGCAACACAACAAATTTTACTCGACGGGATGAGTTTACCGTTTTTATCATAGCAGTTAACGTCTGAGGCTGTGCCCTTTGTGTGCTGACCGTTACCACTTCCACCTACATTTTTATCATGTGTTGGACAACGGTAACCGCTTGTTATAATAATCTTTGAGCATTTCAATTTACTATAAAGCTTTTCAAGTTTGTCAATGAGTTCCTCACTGATTTTTATTTCATGATTTGCCCCACACTTGCACTTAAATTCTTTCACATTAAAATGCGGTGAGAGCTGTGTTTTATTGTTGCTTGCATAAATTTCAATCAATTTTATCCCTCCTATTTTGACAATTTTTGAAAATATTCTTTGAGTTTATCAGGTATAATTTGTGGGTTGATTTTGCCGACGTTTTCAATTATGCTCCCTATCTCCATAAGACTGATATAAATACAAATGGAGATAGCAACAGGCACTGTTACACCTAAATCAATAAACCGCTGTGCATAATCGACAAGTGCCCCCAGGACTATACAAATAATGCTCCCGCACTTATGGAAAAGTCCCTCACGCATTATTGATGATGTGTAATTTTTTTCCTTAAATGCCTTGATTAACCCTGTTATCATGTCAAGCATGATAAAAGCCATAGTAACTACATAGACCACAATTAAACCTCCTTTGTTTCACGTGGAACATATTTCCTAATACTATTATAATATATTATAGTAATATAGTAAATATCACTTATTGTATGTTTACAATTTATTAACATTTATAAATGTAGTAGGAATGATACACAAATAAATATTAATTTGGTTTTGCACTCACCTGTTAGCATATACTAACAATATGTATTAACACTTTAGCACAGTAAAATTTCAAGGATTTGC
>JAZSBY010000041.1:0-24011 GCA_045602655.1 Candidatus Fimenecus sp.
AAAAAAGGAGGCAAAGCGATATGAAGTATTTCAGAATAGGCATTTCTGTATTGTGTGCCTTGTCGGTTTGCCTGTATGCTGTATTTTTCATCAGAGAAAAAACTCAGGACAAAACATATCCTGTAATCACAATAGAAGAAGAAATAATAGATGTTAGCATCAAGGTTACTGACGAAGAACTTCTTAAAGGTGTCACTGCCTACGATACAAAGGATGGCGACATTTCCTCAAAAATCTATGTAGAGTCCATCTCAAAATTTGTGGAGCACGGCGTTTCAATAGTTGCCTATGCCGTTTGCGATAATGACAATCACGCCACCTCTGCAACAAGAAAAATCAGATTTACTGATTATACCGAACCTGTTTTTGTTATAAAGGAGTCCCTTATTTTCGGACTCGGACAAAAAATAAACATTCAGGCTTGTGTTGGTGCTACCGACTGTATTGATGGGGACATAAGTGACCGTGTTATTGTTACAGCTACTGACTACAATACTAATGAAGTCGGAATGTTTAATGTTTCCCTTATGGCTACAAACAGTATGGGCGATACAATCTATATGGAAGTTCCTGTTTACATAAAGGATATCAGTTTTTCTGCACCGAAAATTGACCTTTCTGACCACATTGTGTACAGTAAGGTAGGTCAAGAGATAGATTTGGTTAAATATGTTCGTTCTGCTGTTGATAAATTTGAACAACCGGTTAATGTTCTCATAGACACAAACCTTGACATCACAAAGCCCGGCTCCTATGAAGCCCACTACGAAACTCAGGATGTGGACGGAAGAAAAGGCTACGCAACATTGACAATTATTGTAGAAGAATAATTCGGTAGGTTTTAAATATGAAAAATAAATCAGTATTTAGTTTTTTTACCTTTGAATGGTACAGCATTCTGAAGGATATAATATTGAATCTCTGGTTACTGGTTCTTGCAGCAATCATCGGCTTTTCATCTGTTTTTGTGTATGAACAGATTTCCTATAAGCCTGTTTACACAAGTTCGGCAACTATAATGGTTCAGGTTAAAACCGGTACATACCAGGCTTACACCAATCTTTCAGCGTCATCTGAAATGGCTAAAATCTTCTCCGAGGTTTTTGTACAGCCCTCAATGAAAGAAAAAGCTGCTGAGTATCTTCAGGCAGAAGAATTTGAGGGAAATCTCAAAGCTTCAACTCTTACAAATACCAACATCATTAACCTTAGCGTTACTGCTGATGACCCTGAAACTGCATATAAGGAGATTCAGGCAGTCCTCAATGTGTATCCTCAGATTTCAGATACTATTTTCTCGAATGCCGTTCTTGATGTTGTAAGTGCTCCGGAAATTCCAAAAGCACCATCCAATTCCAAATCTCTTCCTCAAAAGAAAACCATTATTCTTGGTGCTATTGCCGCAACCTTATGCGGAATAGTCGTTATTTCCCTTTTAAGAGATACTGTTAAAGATGAGAAATCCTTCGAGAAAAAAATCGGAGAAAATCTTTTGGGAACAATTTTACAGGAAAGTGATTACTCCTCTTTTAAGGATTTTGTTAAACGCAAAAAGAAAAATAAGTTGATAACCGACGCTTTTTCAAGCTTTTCATTTGTAGAGAACTATCAGAAAATTGCGGCGAAATTGGAGTATCTTAACCAAAAAAAGGGCGACAAAGTTTTCCTTGTTACAAGCGTTGCTGCACATGAAGGTAAAACTACCGTTTCCACAAATATTGCTTTGACTCTTGCTCGCAAAGGTAACAAAGTTGCCTTGTTAGATATGGACTTAATGAAACCCTCCATTTCAAAAAACTTGGATGTTAGTGGGGAGTTTGTGGATTTAGCCTATGTTTTGCGTGGTGATATGGCTTTCAGTCAGTATAATCTCCTTCCATATAAGGATGGCAAATTATCCCTTGGACTAAATAAGAGAAGACATAGTGACTTTTCAAACTGGATTAACCGTCCTTCTGTTAAAACCGTTTTCAACAAGATTGTAAAGGATTACGATTTTGTTATTATTGACTCAATGCCTCTTTCTGCATCTGCTGACCTGACTTCAATCGCTAATCTTGCAGATAAAACTATAATGGTAATTAAGGCAGACTATGTAAAAACAGGCGACATCAACGACGCTATTTTAACTCTTGATAAGAAAAATAACCTTGCAGGGTGCATTCTCAACGACGCCCATAAGGAAATCACATTCTTTGGTCAAATTGGTGTTGATGAAAGCGACTACTATGGCAGATATGGTAAATATCAGCGTTCACAAAAATAAAGAATTATAATTAACTTGACTAACTAAGCAGTGGTGTGTTATGGCAGAAAAAGAATTAACAACACAACTTGATAGAAAAAACGATGACAAAGATAACGGGCTTTTTGAAATCTATTTCAGCGATATCTGGCGTGGATTTCTTAAGTTCTGGTGGCTTTGTATAATTTTGACGGTTGTTTGTGCAATTGCGATGACAGCCTTCAGCTTTATAAGTTTTAAACCTATGTACACAGTTTCGGCAACATTCACTGTGCAAACACAGGATATCAGTGCCAACGGAAGCGGCATCACATCATATTCATACTACTATAACCGGGCAAACGCTGAACAATTATCAAGCACTTTCCCCTACATTTTAGAAAGTAACCTTCTTCAGACTGCAATTTGCGAGGATATGGGTGTTGAATCAATGCCTGCAACGATTTCTGCAACATCTGTTGAAGGAACAAACCTTTTCACAATGAAGGCTGCCGGCAGAGACCCTCAAAAAACCTATGATACTCTTATTTCTGCTATGGAAAACTACCCTGCTATTGCAGAATATGTAATTGGCTCATCAAAGCTCGTTATGATTTCTGAACCCGTATTCCCCGAAGCACCATCTAACAGCAGAAGTACTTTAAAGTATACTGCCGCAGGCTTTGTTGCAGGTGTTATATTAAGTTGTGGTATAATTGCTCTCTATGTCTTAGCTCGTGATACTGTAAGAACCAAAAAGGACATTAAGGAAAAAATCAATCAGAATTGTCTTGGTGTTTTACCAAAGGTTACATTTAAAAAGCATAATAATGAAATTGACCGTTCAATCCTTCTTGTTAACCCATTGATTGACGATTCTTTTGTTGAAACAGTAAGGCAATTGCGAAATTCTCTTATCAACGAGGTTGACGACAAAACAAAATCCATTCTTTGCACAAGTGCCAGCCCTGATGAGGGAAAAACAACTGTTTCTCTCAACCTTGCTATTGCATTAACGAAAATGGAAAAAAGAGTAATTGTTGTTGATGCAGACATCAGAAATCCAAGTGTTGAAACATTATTAAATAAGTTTGAAAAATACGACAAAGAGCCTTTTGATAGTTTTTCACAGATTAAAAGTATCAAAAATTTAGGAATAGATACTCTCACCTTCAGCACATCTGAAGAAAATATGTGGAAGGTTATTAACACAGAATACCTTGAAAAAACTTTGAATATTCTTAAACAAAAATATGATTACATAATCATTGATGCCCCTCCTTGTGCTCTTGTTTCTGACCCAATTACTATTGCAGGTGTTGCAGATACAACTATTCTCGTTGTTAAGCAGGATACAGTCAGAACAACAAGAATCAAGTACGCTATTGACAGCCTGCAGTCAGTTAACGCAAATATCCTTGGTTGCGTATTGAATTGTGCTGCTTCCGGTATTACAGGATATGGCTATTATTATGGTGGCTATGGTTATGCATACAGCCGTTACGGATATAAAAAATACGGCTATGGCTATGGTTATAAATATGGTTATGGTAAGGGCAAATTTTAGGTTTGAAGGTTATTATGAAAAAAAATGATTTCAAAAAAACCCTAATAACAGTTGTTAAGGAATGGCAATGGTTGATGAAGTATATTCGCACCTATTGGTGGAGTATAGTTATATACATTTTTATTGGTGTTGTTGCTATTTTAATGGGCTTGGGGTCAAGTGTGGCATCTAAGTTTCTTATTGATGTTGTTGTAAATCGCAACAAATCAGAAATTGCAGAAACTGCATCAATGGTAATCGGCCTTGCTGTATTGCAAATTGTTTTTCAGGCGGTCAGCTCTCTTATAACCTCTCATGTGGGAACAAAGGTTAATAAAGAAATCCGTTCGGATTTTTTTGAACGGGTCATACATACAAAGTGGGAGGACATCAGCAAGTATCGTTCAGGAGACTTAATTAACCGAATTGAATACGATATAGGTATGGTTTCTTCCGGAATTGTTAATATTTTACCTGCTATTTTCACAAGAGCTACACAGTTTTTTGGCTCTGCAATAATCGTTTTTTATTACGACCGCACTATGGCTTTTATAGCTATTTTAGGTGCACCTGTTCTTCTGTTAACATCAAAATATATGTTAAAAAGAATTAGGAAATACAATGAAAAAACTCGTGAAATGAGTGGTAAAATCATTTCTGAATGTAACGAATCTATTCAGAATATCCAAATGATTAAGGCTTTTGGGTTGACAAAGGATTTTTCTCATAAATTTAAAATTCTACTGACTCAATATCGTGATGCCCGAATAGAACAGGAAAAGTTCTCTGTTCTTACTACAATGCTTATGGGGTTAATTGGCGTTTGCGTTTCGTATTCCTGCTATGGCTGGGGAGTGTGGAGACTTTGGAACGGTGCAATCACATTTGGTACAATGACTCTTTTTCTCCAACTTTCATCAACTTTAACAAATTCTTTTAATTCATTAGCCTCATTGGGCCCCAATATTATTTCAATTGCAACCTCTGCCGGAAGAATGATGGAACTTTGTGAACTTAATGCAGAAGAAGATGCTGACGCTTCTGCTGCTGCAAGTATGCTAGCTGAATCAAAGAATAATACAATAGAGCTTTCAGTAAACAATGTCAGTTTTTCGTATAAAAACTCTGCTGAAACAGTAATTAAAAATGCAAACTTTAAAATCAAATCCGGGGAAACGGTTGCTATAATCGGCCCTTCCGGAGAAGGCAAAACAACAATGCTCCGACTTATTCTCGGACTTGTAACTCCTACTGAAGGTGAAATACTTTTCTCCGATAAAAATCAGACACTTAATGCAACAATGAGTACCCGAAGACTTTGCTCCTATGTTTTACAGGTCAACAGCATTCTCTGTGGTACTGTTGCTGAAAATCTGAAAATTGTTAAGCCCGATGCAACTGACGAGGAGCTTATCAATGTATTAAAACTTGCCGGTGCATGGAAATTTGTTTCAAAACTACCTGATGGGCTTAACGCCGAAATAGGCGAAAGAAATATCAATCTTTCCGAAGGTCAGGCACAAAGAATTTCAATTGCCCGAGCTCTTTTGAGGAATTCTCCTGTTTTACTTATGGATGAGGCGACATCTTCTCTTGATGTTGAAACCGAAAATTATGTTCTTGAAAATATTATGAATACTAATCCTAATCAGATTTGTATAATAACGACTCATCGTCCCAGTATGTTAAAATATTGCTCACGAATTTTCAGAATTGGTGAGGACGGTTCCTTTGAGGAACTTTTAAGCACAGAAAAGGAGATGCTTTTAAATGCTGAAGGTTAAAAGCGGTTTTGTGTTACGAAAAATAGGTACCCAGTCCGTTGCTGTGCCAATTGGTCAACGAACAAGTGACATTCACGGTGTTATCGCATTAAGCGATAGCGGTGCACTGCTTTGGGAAGCATTGGAAAAAGGTGCAGAAAAAGAAGACCTTATAAATATCCTTCTTGATACTTATGAAATTGACAGGGAAACTACTGTTTCTGATTTGGATGACTTTATAAAAGGTCTTTATGAACAAGGAGCTATGGAAGAATGATTGGTTGTGAAATGCCTTTTGAAAATGTTTTTCCGTACACAATCGGGGAATATGCAAAAGAGCATAAGATTCCTGTTTCCGCAACAATTGAACTGACCCCATTTTGCAATTTTAATTGTGTGATGTGCTATGTTCGACTTACTTCTGAACAAGCAGAAAAACAAGGTAAGTTGCTTTCAAAAGAGCAAATTCTTGACTTTGCCCGTGAAGCCAAGAATATGGGAACTCTTTATCTCACCTTAACAGGCGGTGAACCTTTAACAAGACCTGATTTTTGGGAAATATATAGAGAGCTTAATAAAATGGGTTTTCTTATCTCCATTCTTTCAAACGGTTCGTTGATTGACAATTCTGCCATTGAAAAATTTAAAGAATACGGTATGCCATATTCAGTTAAACTTTCACTTTATGGTGCAAGTGATAAAACCTATGAAAGCATCTGTAATGATAAAAAAGGCTTTACAAAAATAGAGAATGCTGTTAAACTACTAAAGGAAAATCGCGTTCCCCTTACACTTACTGCAACAATCGTCAAAGAAAATGCCGATGATTTGAAAGAGATGTACGAGATTACAAAAAAATGGGGAGTTCGCTTCTATCATACTATTTCAGTTGTTAAATCTGCCCGTGGGAGTATCAATACTGCTGAAACTTCAAGATTTGCATTTGAGAAATTTGCTGAACACCTGTCTTTAGAGCAGTTAGAAAAGCATAAATTCAAAAATCCCGAATCACCATTTTCTTGGTGTTCAAGTTACAGAAACTCTTTCTGGCTAACTTGGAACGGACATTTGCAACTTTGTGCGTTTATGAATGGACCTTATACAACAATAGATAACGGACTCAAAAATGCTTGGGATGAACTGAATAAAAAACTTGAGAATTTAAAAAATCCTCAAGAATGCGAAACCTGCGAATATAGCGAGTTCTGTCAAAGATGTCCCGGAATGTTATGTGCAGAAAGCGGCGATGCTGAAAAAGTTTCAGACTCTGTTTGCAATACTGCAAAAAAACTCTACTTGATATACCAAAATAAATTAAAGGAGGAAGACCAATGAAAAAAGAATATATCCCACCAAAATCATATCTATATTCTATCAAGTTTGACGAAAATATTGCTTCCTCTGCTTCAGGTGATACAGGTGGCGACCAGGTTTCCGGTGCTATGACTATTCTTTTCTCACACTCTGCATCTCCTTGTCGTGACTGGTATACAGGTGGTGTTGACACTGCACCAAACTCCGTCGGTAACAGTGCCTCTTTCGTAGAATACTTTATGGATATGCAGAAGGTTAATGCTCCTATCGGTTGCTTACAGCTTGCTTAAATGAAAAATTATATTTTTGTCGATTCTCCTTTTGAGATAATCTCAAAAAGGGAAGAAGAATTTTACAAGGACTTTTATACGGCAGAAAGTCGGACTCCCATCCAAAAAATTAATATTTGCGATTTTCAGGATATATCTGATTTTTCCTATGGCCTTGAATATCCCACAAAGAGATACAGCCATTTTTTCCGTAACCATGAAAATCCCACATCGATGATGTTTGCAAACGAGGACTGGACAGAGGTTGACATCTGCAGGGGTATGAACGGAGAATACAGTAATGAGTTAGTAGTAACTGCTGTTTATTCGCGTCTTTGCTCATTGAACACCCTGCTTCTTCACGCGTCCTATGTTGATTATAACGGTAATGGAATTGTTTTTACAGGACCATCCGGAATTGGCAAAACAACCCAAGCGGAATTATGGGAAAAATATCGTGATGCAAAAATCATAAATGGCGACAAGGTTTTTATCAGACTTGTTGATGATAAATTTTTTGCTTATGGCTCACCTTGGAAAGGCTCATCTCAGTACGGACTTAACCATAAATCCGAATTAAAAGGCATCGTTGTCCTTTTACAAAGCGAAAAAAACAGTATTCGAAAGTTAAATGATATTGAAGCGACACAGTTGTTTCTTCCCCATGTGTTTATGCCTCGTTGGAGTGAAAAATGTATGCATTACCTTCTTTCATCATTAAACCTCTTACTTGAAAAAACTCCAATCTGGTTATTGGAATGCAATCTGGAAGAGGATGCGATAAATATTACTGAAAATGCAATTTTTGATAAATAAAGGCGTCCTTCACGGATGTCTTTTTTGTTGCTTTTATATAGATTTAGTGCTAAAATTAACTTATGGAGGGATTGATATGACAGATAATAAAAAAATGATGAAGATTTATACTGTTATGTGGGGAATTATCGCCGTAATTTACGGTTTATGGATGTCTGTTTTTATGAGTTGGGACCAATATCCATATATCATTCCTACTGAAGCAGATTTAATTTTACCTGCAGAACAGTTTATTGCCAAATTTGATGGTATGCTCTATGAACCATTATATCAGAATGCCACTGTTTTCTGGCTTTGGGTGGTTGGTTCTACCATTTTACTTTTCTTATATGGACTTTTTATAAGAAAAATCCTTTTTGCTGAAAAATTAGGAAGAGCCACCACTGTTTTTTGTGTTGCAAATCTTATTGCAGGATTTGTGTTTATCACTTGGTACGGATTTTTAGATTTTCCACATCAATTCGGCAATATCTTAACTGATGTTACTGCAAGTATGCTGGGTCTTCGTTATCCTTGGGAATTTAAAATGTGGGGTGTTCTTGCCTCCCTTTCAATATTTACAAACACTCTTTATATGTATCGTAAAAACAATTATCAAGGTAAGGCGGGTGTTATTGTAACCTCTCTTGGTTGTGCGTCGATTTTTGTAACAGTAAATGTACCGTCTGCAGGTCTTGACCTTGTAATGACTCCTCGTTGTTTAGGTCACTGGGCAACTGCACTTATATTCGCATTTTTAGGTGCGGCAGGTGTAATTATTTTCTTGTTCCACAAATGCAGACAAAAGGATAAGAAATACATAATTGCAACTATTTTCTTTATTGCAGTCCTTGCATTGATGCTTGTTCTTTTAGTAACTGTCGGAAAAAGTGCATTTATCGAAAATCTTCCCATGTGGGTTGCTTATGCACTTTTATTTATAATCAATTTCACATCTTTCTTTGATAAAAAGGAAGAAAAAATAACTGTTAACGCATAAAGGAGAATTAGTATGAAAGAAATTTTAATGTCAAACATTCCTGCAGCAGTTGCAACTATCGGACTTGTACTTTACTTTTTCGGTATGGCAATTGTGTTCATTGTTAGTCCTTTGAAGAATGCTGAAAGCTTTTCAATTAAGCCTGTGGATAATGCAGGAAAAACAGAAATTCGAGTTTATTACGGTGGTATTTCAGGTGCATTGGGCGGATTTTTGCTTTTCCTTATGTTAGCCCTTAAAACACCATACTATTCAATGATTGGCGGACTTTTCTTCTCAACAACTGTTTTTGTAACAAGAACAATTTTCCTCTGGGTGGATAAAGGTTGGAAATGCCCATACACAAAGCTCGCAATTCCTGCAGAAGGACTTTTTGTCATCGCACTCTGGACTTGCTTTATTCTTTCAAAGACATTGTATTGATATGAATACAGAAGAGATAATTCAGTCAAAATTATTTGAATTGCAGGATTTGAAATATCGTGATTTTCATTCAAAACTTATGCCAACAGTTAATAAAGAGAAAATAATCGGCGTTCGCACTCCTGCTTTACGAAAATTTGCAAAAGAAATCAACAAATCAGATTTAAAGACAGATTTTCTAAATATATTTCCCCACAAATATTATGAAGAAGATAATCTTCACGCATTTATTATCGAACAAATTGAAGATTATGATGAATGTATTTGTGCTTTAGATGATTTTCTACCATTCGTCGATAATTGGGCAACCTGCGATATGATGACACCTAAGATATTGGGTAAAAACCTTGAAAAGTTGTACTCAAAAATTGAAGAATGGATAAAATCTCAACACACATATACTGTTAGATTTGCAATTGTCATGTTAATGAAATTCTTTATGGGTGAACAATTAGAAAAAAAACATCTAAAATTACTTATTGATGTAACTTCGGACGAATATTACATCAATATGGCAATCGCGTGGTATCTTGCAACTGCACTTTCAAGTAATTGGGAACTTGTTATTCCATATATTGAAGATAAAAAATTCGATAAATGGGTACACAACAAGGCAATTCAAAAAGCAATTGAAAGTTATCGCGTTACCACGGGGCAAAAAACTTACTTAAGAACATTAAAGATAAAATGAAAGAGCAGTTCAGTTGAACTGCTCTTTGGTTTTTTAATTATTCAGCCATCTTTTTGATTACATCAATAAATTGTTTTTCTTCGCTGAGTTCGATAGCACCTTTATCAACAAGTGCTGCATTCGCAGGGTTAATGGGAAGTTTTGCAAGAACAGGAACACCGAGTTCTTTTGCAACTTCGTCAATCTTGCTTTCACCGTAAATATAGTGCTTTTTGCCACAGTCAGGACATTCAAAATAACTCATATTCTCAACAATACCGATAATCGGAATGTTCATCATCTTTGCCATATTAACTGCTTTCTTAACAATAAGAGTAACCAAGTCCTGTGGAGTTGTTACAATTACTATTCCGTCAACAGGAAGTGACTGAAAAACCGTAAGTGGAACATCACCTGTTCCCGGAGGCATATCAACAAACATGAAGTCAACATCACCCCAAACCGTTTCCTGCCAGAATTGATGAATAAGTCCGGAAATAACCGGGCCACGCCAGATAACCGGCTGGTCTTCTCTCTCAAGAAGAAGATTAACACTCATAATTCTTGTGCCAAGCTTTGACTCCAACGGATACATACCATCTGCAGTACCTTCAGGATTACCGTGTACACCAAATGCCTTTGGAATTGATGGACCTGTAACATCAGCATCAAGAATTGCTGTTTGGTAACCCATTGTCTGTGCTGTAACTGCAAGTGAAGATGTTACAAAGCTCTTACCAACACCGCCCTTACCACTCACAACAGCGATAACCTTTTTAACATCGCTCATTGGATTGCCCGGAATGTGTAAATCTTGTTTTTTGCTATCACAGTTTGCTGAACAACTGCTGCAATTTCCACTACATTCACTCATTTTATAAAACCTCTTTTCAAGATAGATAATTATTAACTATTTATTATTTTCCCACACAAAACTGTGCAAAAATTTCATTAACAACAAGCTCCGTTGCCTTTTCGCCCGTCAAAATCATAAGATTTTCTATGGCAGAATCAAGGCAAACTGTCACTGCATCCATTGTCATACCAAGTAGTAAGGCATTTTCTGCATCTTTTAATGCATCAAGGGCTTTTTTGCAACATTCACACTGACGGTCATTGACAATCGCTGTTGCAGATGTGTCAAAATCTGCTGTTCCCAAAAGTTCTTCAACTGCCTTTGTAAGTTCGTCTTTTCCCTTGCCTGTTTTGGCTGAGATAAAAACTGTCTGTGAAAAGTTATTTTCTATCTCACCATTTAGATGATTTTTATCTAAATCGGTTTTGTTAATAATTCCTATTGCTTTTTTCCCTTTACAAAGGTCAATCAGTCGTCGGTCTGCATCATTCAAATCCCGACTTGCATCAAAAACTGCAAGAACTAGCTCTGCACTTTCAAGTCTTTTTACTGCTCGGTCAACACCAATGCTTTCAACAATATCTTCCGTTTCTCTAACACCTGCAGTATCTGCAAGACGAAGTGTTATTCCACCAACATTTACGGTATCTTCAACAATATCACGAGTTGTACCTGCGATTTCAGTAACAATTGACTTTTCCGTACCCGAAAGCAAGTTCATAAGTGTTGATTTACCAACATTTGGGCAACCCACAATGGCAGTGTCAACACCCTCCATTATAATTTGTCCTTTGTCAAAGTCATTTATTAACTTTTCAAGACTATTTATGCTGTCCGTAATATGTTCTCTTAAATTATTATCTGACAAATCTTCAATTTCTTCATAAGGATAATCAACCCAAGCAGAAAGAAGTGCCAAATCGTAAACTAATTTATCATTGATTTTTTTTATTTCTTTAAAAAGTCTGCCTTCAAGCACACCAAGAGCAATTTTCTCTGCCTGCTCCCCTTGTGCAGAAATAATATTCATAACGGATTCGGCACTTGTAAGGTCCATTTTTCCGTTTAAAAATGCTCGTTTTGTGAACTCCCCTGCTTCTGCAGGAATAGCCCCTGCTTCATAAACAGCTTTTAACACTTTATCCGTAACAAAAAGTCCACCGTGGCAAGAGATTTCAACAACATCCTCGCCCGTATAACTCTTTGGTGCTCTGAAAAGCAGGGCAACAACATTATCAATATTCCCTTTACTATCAAAAGCCTTGCCGTAAAGTGCAGAATAACCGGGAATTTCGCGTAATTTCTTTCCGTTGAATGAAGAAAAAACATTATCTGCAATACCGATAGCATTCTCTCCGGAAATTCTTATAACTCCGATACCACCGGGAGCACGTCCTGTTGAAATTGCAGCAACAGTACTCATTTTTCTTCACTCTCCCTCTGTTTTCTTAATTTTTTAAAGAATGATGATAGAATTTCGGCACATTCCCCACCCAAAATTCCACCCTCATATAGTGGTTTATGAGTAAAATTCATATCAAAAAGCTGTGCTGCCGAAACGACAGCACCATTTTTTGTGTCCGTTGCACCAAAATATACATTTTTTATTCTTGAATTTATAATTGCACCTGCACACATGGGACACGGCTCCAAGGTTACATACAAATCACATTTCCAAAGTCGCCATCCACCAAGGTTTTTACAAGCCTCATTTATTGCTTCGATTTCTGCGTGATGCAGAGCATTTTTCACAATTTCCCTGCGATTTCTGCCCTCACCAACAATTTTTCCGTCACAAACAACTATTGCTCCAACAGGTACTTCTCCTTCCTCTGCAGATTTTTCTGCAAGAGAAAGAGCATATTTCATATAATCAGTTTTATCCATAATTTATGACACACTGCCCAAAGCCATTGCTATAAAAACTATAATCATTATAATCATCGGCCCGTTTTTTACAAACGCAATTATTTTTTCCTTTGTATTAAGAACACTTTCTCCCTTTGATAATGATGCGCCTTCTCTGTTTTTCATATATCCCGTAAAGCCGACTATTCCGGATACTACAAACAAAGCCCAGATTATATAAGTTGCAATATTTCCCGCACTGTCACCAAAGTTATCTGACACAATCAGGACAACTGCAGAGTAAAAATTATTTACAAAATGCAGAACCATGGGAGGCCACATACTCTTTGTCTTTATAGCAAGATATCCCAAAATAAGTCCGCCAACAAAAGTATACGGAAGCTGTAACATATTGCCGTGCATCACTGCAAAGAAAATTGCCGACATAATAATCGCAAATTTATCTCCGTATTTTCGTAAAGGTTGCATTGTTACTCCCCTTACAACAAATTCTTCAATTGTTGCAGGAACAATAGCAATACTTATACATACTGTAAGTATTCCCACAAGTCCTGTTGTCTTTGTGTCGCCAATGTTACTGTTAAATTCCACCCCTAAAATTGTCTGAACAATTGCAGATATATAATTGATAAGCAAAGATGAAAAAACCATAACCGGTACGCAGAGCATTGTAAGATATACTGCTGATTCTCTGTTTTGTGGTTTTTCGTAAGGTAATGAACCAATCAGTTTTTTCCCTCTGAAAATCAAATAAATAATAAGGAATGGTAATCCCAATGACAATACGGATGTAACTGCATCAAATGCAAAGGTTGCAGTTGTATCATAAAAAATTGCATTTAAAGAGGGGAAAATCCTTGATAAAAGGGATAACAAAAACGCAGTACCATAGGCAAAAACAAGGTATGCTAATGCACCCATACCACAATTCTTACCTATTTTTCTGATTTCCTTGGTTTCTTTTTTTCTTTGTTCTATTTTTTTAAAATAATCGCTGTTTGCATAGGCCCCGTAATTATAGTACCCGTACGGATTGCTATTCGGAGTCTGCCAACTATTATTTTGCTGATTATTTCCGTAAAAATCATTATTCATTTATTTACACCTTTAATCAGTTGGCTTTTTGGGGACATACTTACCCATAATACTGATTGCTGTTTGTCTTTCCTCCGGCAAGGTGATATTTGTCCTGCCGTAAAGGAAAAGTTGAGTTGTCTGTGCAGCTAAAGGATAATCAATAATCCAAATCCAAGCTGTTGATGCTGACATATAAGTAGCTCGTGTATATTTATCCGGCATTGTCATCTGAGAAACCGTAAAATTAGCCCAGTTGTCAGAAACAGCCTTTGCTGCATAACTTAAAATTGTCTTTTGACTGATATTTGTTCTTATATTAGCAAGAATAACATCTGCAACAGCGTTTATTTCCCCAAGAGTTGCTCCTTTACACTTGTTAATTATTGCATTTATAACCTGTCTTTGACGAGCAACACGACTAACATCACCGTCGGCATCAGAATATCTTACACGGCAGAATCTTAATGCCTGTTCTCCTGTAAGAACAACATCACCACTTGGGAATGGCCCTTTCTTTCCGTTTGAAAGATACTCAGCAACATATGCAGGCACATTAACCCTTACGCCACCAAGAATATCTATAACCTGAACAAAGGAGTCAAAGTCAACTAAAACATACCCGTCAATCTCTATTTTATAGTCATTTTCTATCGTTTCTGCAAGATATGCGGGACCACCGTTTGCACACGCTGCATTAAGCTTTGCGTATCTGTCAAATTGGTCGAGATAGGTATAGCTGTCACGCATAAAGGACACGAGTTTAATTGTCTTGTTTTTTATATCAACTGAAGCAACCATCATTACATCGGTGTTGCCCCTGTCAGCAGAATTTGCTCTTGTAGGGTCTTTTGCTGATGCATCACTACCAATTAAGAGAATGTTAATAACTGACTTATCAGATAATTTTGTTCCGCCATTTGTTGCCCAGTTTTTTAATATCTCTCTGAAACTGTTTCCTGTGGCATCATCTATTTCATCAAAGTCAATAGTTTCGTCTTCTTTTTCAATAAACTCCTGTGTTGCATCAATGGTTGTCTGTTCAGGCGTGTCATAGTTGATTTTTCCAAGCTTACTGAAAACAAAAGCTGCAACTGAACCAACCGCAACAAGAACAACGGACATAAAGACAACAAAGAAAATGAAAAAGCCCTTTCTTCTTTTCCTTCTCTTTTCCTTTTTTATTTCCTCAGGAGTTTTTTCCGCAACAAATCCCTCACCTGGAGAATCCTCAAAAACCTCTTGTTCTCTGTTTCTGTTTTCGTCCATAAGGCCTCTTCCTTTCACACAAAGAAAAATTTATTCTTCACTTGTGCTTTCTGCTTCGTCTTTTTCTTCTTCCGTTTCATCCTCATGCTCGGCAAGAGAAATTGTAACAACTCTTTCTCCGTCCTTGGTCTTCATAAGGATAACACCCTTCGATGGACGGTTACATTCTCTTACCTGCTCTGCAGGAAGACGGATAATAACACCATCTGAAGAAATCATAATGATATCTTGATTCTCTTCCACCATTTCAACAGCACAAACTTCACCATATTGTTCTGTATGATAGTTTGTAAGTCCCTTACCACCACGGTTCTGAACACGGTAGTTAGAAACATCACTTCGTCTGCCATATCCTTTTTCGCTGATTGTAAGAACTTTACCTTCATTATTGAAAATAACCATTCCCACAACTTCGTCGTCTTCGCCAAGAGTAATTGCACGAACTCCGCGGGCAGTTCTGCCGATAGCACGGGCATCATTTTCGTCAAAGCAGATGCTCATACCCTTGCGAGTGGCAACCATAAGTTTCTGTTCGCCGTCAGTAAGTTTAACCCAACGAAGTTCATCACCCTCGTCAAGGTTAATTGCAATAATACCGCTCTTACGGATATTCTTGTATGCATCAAGTTCTGTTCTCTTGATAACACCTTTCTTTGTTGCCATACAAAGGAAATATTTATCCTCGCCAAAATCAGGAACACGAAGCATAGCAGTAACCTTTTCGTCTGCAGTAATAGGAAGAATATTAACAATATTCATACCCTTGCTTGTTCTTGTTCCTTCAGGAATTTCATAACCTTTAAGTCTGTACATCTTACCTTCAGATGTAAAGAAGAGAATGTAATCGTGGGATGAGCAGATAAACATACTCTCTGCATAGTCCTCTTCACGACGACTCATACCCTTGATACCTTTACCGCCACGACGCTGTACCTGATAAGTTTCCACCGGCTGACGCTTGATGTAACCCATCTTTGTAAGAGTGAATACGCAATCTTCTTCTGCAATAAGGTCTTCAATATCAACCTCACCAAGAACATTTGAAATTTCAGTTCTTCTGTCGTCACCGAATTTTTTACCGATAACTGAAAGCTCGTCCTTAAGAATTTCTTTCACTTTTATTTCTGAACCGAGAATTTCAAGATACTCTGCAATTTTAACTCTTAATTCGTCACGCTCTGCAATAATCTTCTGAATTTCAAGACCAGCCAATTGACCAAGACGGAAAGCAACAATTGCAGATGCCTGTGGGTCATCAAAATCGAATTTCTCCATAATAGCAACCTTTGCCTCTGCCTGACCACCCTTACAGCCACGGATTGTTGCAATAATTTCATCAACAATATCAATTGCCCTTGCAAGACCTTCAAGAATATGTTCACGAGCCTGAGCTTTATTAAGGTCATACTGTGTTCTTCTTGTGATAATTTCACATTGGAACTTGATGTATTCTTCAATAATCTGCTTTAGTGTTAAGATTTTTGGTTCACCATTAACAAGAGCAAGCTGAATAATACCATAAGAAACCTGAAGTTGTGTCATCTGATATAACTGATTAAGTACAACCTGTGGATTTGCATCTCGTTTAAGGTCAATAACTATTCTCATACCGCCACCGCGTTTTGATGAATAGTCGTTGATATCTGAAAGTCCTTCAATTCTCTTATCTTTGTGTAAATCTGCAATTGACTCAATAAGTCTTGCCTTGTTTACCTGATAAGGGAGTTCAGTAATAATAATCTGGAATCTGCCGTTTTTTTCGTTTTCAACGATTTCTGCACGGCCACGAAGAGTAATCTTGCCACGACCGGTAGCATAAGCAGCACGGATACCTGCTCTGCCCATAATAATACCGCTTGTGGGGAAGTCCGGTCCTTTGATATGCTCCATAATATCGTCAAGTTCAGCATCAGGGTTATCAATCACACAGCAGATACCGTCAACCAATTCACCAAGATTATGTGGTGGAATATTTGTAGCCATACCAACAGCAATACCTGTTGAGCCGTTTGCAAGAAGATTTGGATATCTTGACGGAAGTACTGTAGGCTCTTTAAGACGGTCATCGTAGTTAGTTGTAAAATCAACTGTGTCCTTATCAATATTTGTAAGCATTTCAAGAGCGATTTTACTCATTCTTGACTCTGTATAACGATATGCTGCAGGTGGGTCACCGTCGACTGAACCGAAGTTACCGTGACCGTCAACAAGAACATATCTCATTGAGAAATCCTGTGCAAGACGAACCATTGCATCATAAACAGATGCGTCACCGTGTGGATGGTATCTACCAAGCACTGAACCTACTGTATCAGCACATTTACGGTGTGGCTTATCCGGATAAAGTGAATTTTCGTACATTGTATAAAGTATTCTTCTGTGAACAGGCTTTAAACCGTCACGCACATCAGGAAGTGCACGGGATGTAATAACAGACATTGAGTAGTCAAGGAATGATTTTCTCATTTCCTTGTTAATCTCAACATTTATAATATTCTGTTCTTCAAGTGGAACATATCCACCAAGATTAGGATTGTTTGCTTTACTCATTTTATTACCTCTTAAATGTCAAGATTCTGAACATACTTTGCGTTTTTCTCAATGAACTCACGACGCGGTTCAACCTTGTCACCCATAAGAATTGAGAATGTTTCATCTGCTTCCATTGCATCTTCAAGTGTTACTCGAAGCATTGTTCGAGTTGCAGGGTCCATTGTTGTTTCCCACAACTGCTCGGGGTCCATTTCACCAAGACCCTTATATCTCTGAACATCGCAATTTGCACCCATTTCTTCAAGGAATGCATCTCTCTGTTCATCTGAGAAAGCATATTCGTGGCGTTTGCCCTTACTTACCTTGAAAAGTGGGGGTTGTGCGATGTAAATATAGCCTTCTGTTATCAAATCTTTCATATATCTGAAGAAGAATGTGAGAAGAAGTGTTCTGATATGCTGACCGTCAACATCGGCATCGGCCATAATAACAATTTTGTGGTAACGAAGCTTTTCAATATTGAATTCTTCACCAATTCCTGTACCGAGAGCCGTTACAACAGGTGTTAACTTATCATTGCCGATAACCTTATCAATTCTTGCTTTTTCAACATTGAGCATTTTACCCCAAAGTGGGAGAATTGCCTGAATTCTGTTATCTCTGCCTTCTTTTGCAGAACCACCCGCAGAGTCACCCTCGACGATAAAGATTTCAGTGTTTTCAGGGTTTTTATCAATACAGTCTGCAAGTTTACCGGGAAGTGAATTTCCCTCAAGTGCTGATTTTCTTCTTGCACTGTCCCTTGCTTTTCTTGCGGCTTCTCTTGCTCTTGACGCATCGAGTGCTTTGTTGAAAATTGCCTTTGCAGCCTGTGGATTTTCTTCAAAATATGTCATCAACTTATCGTAAATCATCTTTGATACGATAGTTTGCATTTCTGTATTACCGAGCTTACCCTTTGTCTGTCCTTCAAACTCTGCCTCGGTAAGTTTTACGCTGATGACAGCTGTTAAGCCTTCACGGACATCATCACCTGAAAGGTTTTTGTCGTTATCTTTTAAGAGTTTGAATTTTCTACCATATTCGTTAAATACACGGGTCAGTGCAGTTTTAAAACCATTTTCGTGAGTACCACCGTCGATTGTGCGAACTCCGTTTGCGAAACTTAAAATGATTTCGTTATAACCATCATTATAAGAAATTGAAACCTCTGCACTTCTGTCACCACTTACTGTTGTAAAGTGCATAATATCATCAACAACAGGAGTAAGTCCACGGCTTGTATTGATATAATCAACGAAGGACTTTATACCACCCTCATAGCAGAAATTATCTTCTACTATATTATCAGGGTCACGCTTATCCGTAAGTGTAATTGAAAGACCGGCATTGAGGAATGCTTGTTCACGAAGTCTTCTTTGTAAAACTTCATATTCATAAACCGTTGTTTCTGTAAAAATCTCAGGGTCAGCCTTGAACATAATAAATGTTCCTGTTTCTTCTGTATCCCCTACAATTTCAAGGTCAGATGCAATGTTACCGCGTTCAAATCTTTGACGGTGAATATGACCATTTTGGCTAACTTCAACCTTGAACCATTCTGAAAGTGCATTTACAACAGATGAACCAACACCGTGCAAACCACCGGAAACTTTATATCCGCTACCACCAAATTTACCACCTGCGTGAAGAACTGTCAAAACAACTGTAACTGCAGGAAGACCTTGCTGTTCATTTATGCCAACAGGAATACCACGGCCATTGTCCCTTACTGTAATGATATCGTCGGGCAAAATTTCTACCTCAATATGAGTACAATATCCTGCAAGTGCTTCGTCAATTGAGTTATCTACTATTTCATAAACCAAGTGATGAAGTCCCTTTGGTCCTGTTGAACCGATATACATACCCGGACGCTTTCTTACCGCTTCAAGCCCTTCAAGCACTTGAATGGCAGAAGCGTCATAAGTTTCAGTTACAAGAGTATCCATAACTTCTTGTTCTTCAATGTTTTTAATCTGGTCGCTCATTTTATTCCTCCGTCAAAAATCTGACTTTTTATTTTATTCGCTTAAAAATTGTTGATGTGTTAAGTGGTGAAATGTATATCTTTTTTTCTTCACCTTTTGTTGTAACGATAAATGATTTTGGCAATTCTTCAAATGATACATAAACACATTCACCGTTTTTTGATGCTGTGTTTATATAATCTTTTGTTGCCTGTTTAACCGTTGTATTATCCAAATCAAAGATGCCTAAAATATCCTTGTCAATAATAACAGTATCCTGACCTATATTGAGATACATTAGTCCACCGCTTTTCCGTTTTCTATTTTAAAAACCTTTCCTGCATGAAGACGGGAAACTGTTTCTTTCTCACAACAAGTTATAAACACTTGTTTTTCCGTCATTTTATTAAGAATATAATTTTGACGAGTAATATCAAGTTCACTCATAACATCATCCAATAGAATTACAGGATGTTCTCCCTTTAAATCCTTTATTATTTCTGCTTCACCAAGTTTTAAACTGAGAGATGCACTTCTTTGTTGTCCTTGTGAACCAAATTTTCTTGCAGAAATATTGTTTATTAAAATTTCTATATCATCACGATGTGGACCGCAGGTTGTACTTTTTAAATACAAATCATTTGGTCTGTGCTTCTGCAAACTTTCAAAGTAAATTCCGGCAATATCCTTTTTTATTTCACTTTCATAACGAATATTACTTAAATATTTAATATCAAGTTCTTCTTTTTCTCCCGAAATTCCGTTATAAATATCCGTTGCTTTACTTTTAAGTTTTTTTATGTAATCAATTCTGTCTGATATAATCTCTGCACCTGCAATTGAAATTTTTCCATCCCATATATCAAGAGTATCAAGTAAGGAAGGATTTTCAATTGCATTTTTTAACAGAGCATTTTTCTGCTGAATAAGATGATTAAAATACATAAGTTTTTTTGCATACATATTGTCAATCTGACTTATGGCAGTATCAATAAATTTTCGCCTGTTTAAAGGTCCGTCTTTAATAAGAGATAAATGAATAGGTGAAAATACAACAGCGTAGTATTTTCCTATCAATTCACGAGGAGAAGAAAGATTTATTCCGTTTAAATTTGCTGTTCTTTTTTTATCAATATAAATTGCTGCATTATTTTCACGAAATGTTGTTTCAAAACTCAAAGAAATTCTTGAATTATCTTTTTCAAATTGAACAAGCTCACTATCCTTTGAATTTCTGAAACTTTTACATCCCGTAAAAAGCCAGATTGCTTCTAAAAGGTTTGTTTTTCCTTGTCCATTCTGTCCATAAATAACATTTATTTCCTTATGAGGAAAAATTCCCATAAAATCAATATTACGAAAATTTTCTATTTTTATTTCATTTACGTGCATCAGATAACCTCATAGATTATTCCGTCAAATTCAACTTTATCTCCTTGACGAATCTTTTTTCCTCTTGCAGTACAGATTTCATTATTAACTTTAACTTCATTTTCCTGTATTACAATTTTTGCATGACCACCCGTCATAACTGCATTACAAAGCTTTAAAAGTGAATCAAGTCTTATAAAATCACTGTCAATCTTTATTTGCTTTGTTTCTTTTTTCTTAATATGAGCAGATATTTTTTTCATTTTAGTTCATCCTTACAGGAAGTACCATAAATAAGAAGCTTCTTTCATAAATCAATGAACCGTCATCTTCAGGTACAATAACAATCGGAAATACTGAGCCATTAAGACGAAGTGTGATTTCATCTGTATCACAAACTTTAAGTGCGTCAAGAAGATATTTATTATTAAATCCTATTTCTACTCTTTCTCCCTGAATATCAGCAAGAATTCTATCATTTGCAGTACCCAAAGCTGTTGTACTTGAAATTCTAATTGATTCAGAATCAAAAATACATCTTATATAACTTTTAATTCTTTCAGTAATAATAAGAGATGTTCTTTCAATACTGCTGATAATTTTTCTCGTATTAACCTTAACTTCAGTTTTTGCAGTTACAGGAATTGCACTCTTATAACTTAAAAATTCTCCTTCAAGAAGACGAGAAACAATAATATATTTTCCACACTCAAACATAATGTGACGAGAGGCAACTACCATTGAAACAGTTTCATCACCGTCACCTGCAAGTTTCATAACCTCATTAAGTGTCTTTTTAGGAATAATAAAAATCTTTTCTTCGCCTTCATAATCAATTTTTTCATTTCTGATTGCAAGCTTGTATCCATCAACTGCAACAAGACGAATATTTCCTTGTGTTACTTCAAAACGAACACCTGTATGTACAATCTTTGCACCATTATCTGCAGTAGCAAAAATTGTCTTTTTAATCATATCTTTTAATGTTTCACCTTTAATAACAATAGGAAAACCACCTGAAACTGATGGTAATTCAGGATATTCATCCTCTGAAAAACCGGTAATTGAAAATTCAGAGTCACCACTCTTAATTTTACAGATAAGTCTTTCGTCACATTCGATTGTTACAAGGTCTTCAGGAGCATTTCTTAAAATATCACAAAGAATTTTTGCATTAAGAATAATACTTCCTGTTTGTTCAACTCTTCCTGCAACTGCTGTTATGATTCCCATTTCAAGGTCATAACCAGTAAGCATAATTCTGTCATTTTCTGCTTTTATTAAAATACCTTCAATTGTAGGAAGATTAGTGGATTTTGAAGATGTAGCTCTTTGAACATTCATACAAGCTTCGCTCAATATTTGTGAAGAACAAATAAATTTCATAAACATTCTCCTTTTTAGAAAATAAAAAATATAAGTATAGTATTAGTAATAGGAACAGCCGAAACTGTTGAAAATCAAAGTTATTGTTGATATACCAACAATAAATGATAAAATTTTAATTTTGAAAACTCTTTGATTTATTGTTTGAAATAAAGAAGAATTTTAACTTGTTTAAAACTCGATTGTTTAAAAATAAAAACTTGTCGAAAACTTAGTCATTTATATTCTTAATTATCTCATTTATAAGATTTTTGTATTTTGAATCAGAATTAATTTTTTGTTGAACATTTTTGAGAGAACTGTTTACAGTGGAATGATTTCTTCCAAAAACTTTACCAACTTCATCTTGGGAAAGCCCGGTAATTTCTCTTATTATGTACATAGCAGCTTGCCTTGCACCATTTATATTGGCATCTCGGCGTTCGCTTTTAAGTTGTTCAGGAGTGACGCCAAAAGTAAATGAAACTTTTTCAAGAATATTTTCAATAACAACACCAACGGGTAAGCTTGTAATAAGAATATCTTTAAGAATATCTTTTACAATTTCAACTGTCGGAGTAACATTATTAAATGAACAGTAAGCATAGATATTTTTTACTGCACTACCCATCTGACGAACATTACTCTTGATATTTTCAGCAATAAAGCTGCAAACATCGTCAGGTAATTCAAAACGAAGATAATTTGCTTTATCTTTAATAATAGCAACTCTTGTTTCAAAATCAGGAGGTTGAATATCACAGAGCAAACCACTTTCAAATCGTGTTTTAAGTCTGTCTTCAATTTTTGGAATTGCACTTGGTGGTTTATCAGAAGTAAGAACAATCTGTTTTCCTGCTTTGATTAAAGTGTCAAATGTATGGAAAATTTCTTCTTCGGTTTGAGTTTTACCTGCAATCATCTGAATATCGTCAATAAGTAATGCATCACAGGTTCTGTACTTTTGATGTAAATCATGTGTTGTCTTTGTTTGAATTGCAAAATATAAATCGTTAGTAATATTTTCACTTGTTGTAAAAACAATATTTGCATCAGGATTATTTGATTTGATTTTTTCAATAATAGCATTTAAAAGATGAGTTTTACCAAGTCCTGAATTACCGTAAATAAAAAGAGGATTAAAAACAGACCCCGGGTTTTCAGCAACTCTTAAAGATGCAGTATAGGCAAATTTATTTGATGGACCTACAACAAAATTATTAAATGTAAACTTTTCATTTTTTATGTTTGATTTTTCTGAAGAAGCAGTATTATTATCGGGCATGTCCTTTGAAATATTTTCTTCAGGGATAATGTCAAGTTCAACATTGAAGCCCATAACATTATAAAAAGCTTCTTCAATGAGAGTTTTATATTTTGACATTATCAAATCAATTTTAAATCCCGGAGCGGAAACAATAACACGGTCAGCTTCTATTTTTATAAGTTTAAGCGGTTCAATCCACATATTAAAAGCGATTGAATTCATATTATCTCGACAAAAAGAGCGAACAGGTTCCCAAAATTCAATATAAGGATTCATAAAATTTTCCTTTCCAAAAAGTTTTAAAAAACATAATAATGTTCATATTTCAATAAAAACAGCGTTATTTTGAGTTTTATATGCTTGTAAGTGTAATATCTCAAATTAACAGTTAACTCATTTTAACACAATTTAAAACAAATATCAATGGAAAATCT
>JAZSBY010000042.1:0-25353 GCA_045602655.1 Candidatus Fimenecus sp.
CAATGGCCTCTACGATATAATCTTATTTTTCTAATTGGAATTCCTCTGCATTTTCAGGCAGATACATTTTAACAATGGCTGTCACTTCACATTCAGGGTTGATGTCGAGAATCCTTATCTTTGCAACGTCTGCCTTGTTTCTGCCAACAGTTGAGTGAAGTGCGTATAACTGACGATTTATGTTTGTAATGTCAACAATGTCCTTGTCAACAACCGTCATTCTGCCGATTCCACAGCGTGCCAGAGCCTCGGCAACATAGGACCCAACGCCACCAAGACCAAAGATAATGATATTTTTATTTTTTAACTTTTCAAGATTATCAGTTCCGATAAGTCTTTCAGTTCTTGCAAATTGTTCCATAAAATCACCAAACCCGTGCTTGCCTCCCTCTGACGAGGGAGGTGTCTGCGATAGCAGACGGAGGGAGAGACGGTTAATATACAAACTTGACTACCCCTCAGTCGCTACGCTACAGCTCCCTTACTCGCCTGCCGGCTCAGACAGCGCTAATTCGGCATCCACTGGATGCCCGCGCCCTGACAAGGGGAGCCAAATAAAATACACTTTAATTATACACTATTGAAAAATTCCCTGCAATAGTGTATAATCTTTTTTTGGAAATTTATATTATATTAAGGATGATAGAAAATGAAACTTGGTATTGTTGGTTTGCCGTATGTTGGTAAAAGTACACTTTTTAATGCGATAACAAATGCAGGTGCACAGTCTGCAAACTATGCTTTCTGCACAATCGAGCCAAATGTTGGTGTTGTTGCTGTGCCGGATTACAGAATTGATAAACTTGCCGAGATGTATAACCCTGCAAAAATCACTCCTGCAACAATCGAATTCGTTGATATTGCAGGTCTTGTAAAGGGTGCTTCAAAGGGTGAAGGACTTGGAAACAAATTCCTTTCCCACATCCGTGAGGTTGACGCAATTATCCATGTTGTGCGTTGTTTTGACAATGACGATATTATCCACGTTGAAGGCAGTATTGACCCACAGCGTGATATTGAAACAATTAACCTTGAGCTTATTCTCTCCGATGTTGAAATTCTTGACAGAAGAATCACAAAAGTTGAAAAGGATTTAAAAGGTGACAAGTCACTCCAGAAGGAACTTGATTTCTTAAAGCGTCTTCGTGGTGAGTTAGAAAATGGTGTCAATGCTCGTGCAGTTGAAATGGATGAAGAAGAAAGAGAAATTCTCTCAACTGTTGCACTTCTTTCATCAAAACCAATTATCTATGCTTGTAATATGAGTGAGGAAGATTTTGCGAATGACATTCGTGACAATGCAAGATATATTGCAGTTTGTGCCCTTGCAGAGGCAGAGGGTGCGGAAACTCTTCCGATTTGTGCTGAACTTGAAGCACAGATTGCCGAACTCGACAAGGAAGAAAAAGAAATGTTCCTTGCTGATTTAGGCATAGAACAGGGTGGTCTTGACCTTCTCATTCAGCGTTCATACAACCTTTTAGGACTTATTTCTTACCTTACAGCAGGTCAGCCTGAAGTTCGTGCCTGGACAATCAAAAAAGGCACCAAAGCACCTCAGGCAGCAGGTAAAATCCATACTGACTTTGAAAGAGGATTTATCCGTGCAGAGGTTATCCACTTTGACGACCTTATGGCAAACGGTACAATGCAGGCTGCCAAGGAAAAAGGGCTTGTTCGTTCCGAAGGCAAAGAATATGTTATGAAGGACGGGGACATCGTATTATTCAGATTTAATGTATAAAGAATTGGCTATTTTTCTGTAATCCGTCTTGGCTTTCGGCTCGTGGTATAACTGATACAACTTCGCCTCTGTCACATTGTCTTGCAAAAAAATAACTCAATTTTTAAAATTGGAATAATAGTTCGTAATTCGCAATGCATAATTTGTAATTAAAAACAAACCAACTGACAAAACAATTACGCATTATGCATTGATATTCGCGTTCGTAGCTCAGTTGGATAGAGCGTCAGACTCCGACTCTGAAGGCCGCTGGTTCGATTCCAGTCGAGCGCACCAAATATCATATATTATGTTTTCTGTGGGGGCATACATCTTGCTCCCACAATTTTTATAATTAAATTTGAATTACAAAACTCAGCAGGGAAGGTGTAAAAACCTTCCCTGCCTTTTTGTGTTGTATTCAGTTTTCTTTTTTCGCTGTTTTGTGGAATTTTTGTAGTGCCTCGGCAAGTGGGACTATTAAAAATCCTAATGCAAAATTGCCTATACCGTGGATGATATCGAAATAAAAACCTGTAGCAATCCAAGTGAGCATTCCTTTAAAGTTTAATCCGAACATAATTGCCTGTGCAGGTGCATAAAGTATGCCGTAACAAAGTCCGTGTAAGGCACAAACCACTGCATAAATCGGGATGGCAACTTTTTTACTCATTTTTTTAGGTAAAAGCATTGTGATTGCCCACAGGATTGTCCATATATAGAGATACGGAATCCACCACATTGCAAATCCGTTGAAAAGTCCTATAAGCATTACAAAAACATAAACAGGAATAAGTGCCTTTTTGCGATAGACTATGGTGTATGTCATAGTAAGCATTCCAAGAAAATGAATGTTGGGCAATAAATCCGTAAGATACTTGGAAATGAACATTATGACACCTAACATAGCGAAAACGATAAGGTCAACTAACTGCTGATATTTTGTGTTCTTCATTATGCCTTTTCTGCCTTGAAGCAATAAACTTTTCCGTCTTCAATAGGTGTTGAATCAACGCCTGTCATAGCATATTCGCCGTCAATGTAAAATGCCCAGTACACTTTATCGTCATCATAAGTGTATTTCTGACCATTGACAACTTCAACCATAAGACCATAAGGACCATCGCTACCTGATATAAGTTCTTCCTCGACAAGGGCCTCACCAACAGATTTTTCATCGTCATATTTTACGGTGAACTCCTTCTTTGTGCCGTCAACTTCAACAACTTCAAAGGCAAATGACTTTTCCTGAATTTCCTGCTGATTTTGTGGAGTTTCAGGCTCCTGTGTGGGTTGTCCGCATCCTGCAAACATAAGTACCACGGCCGCAACGAGTACCAATGAAAGAACAGAACGGAAATTGATTTTTAAAATTTCTTTCATACTGTTTCTCTCCTTTTGAGATATTATATTTTTCTGCAAAGGCTTTTCAATATATTGGCTGTCGCAACAAAGAAAATTTCAGTACCGGGTATTCCGACTTGCAGATTTTTGATGTTTCCGCCTTCTCAAGCAAATGCTCAATGGCTTGTCTTACTTTGCGGCAGTAAGTGAAAACACCGTTTCTGCTTACGGCGACGGGCTCGTTCAGGCTTTTCACCTAATTCCCCGAGATACCGAACCTTTACGAAATGCATTCTAACACAGAACAAGTATAAAATCAACTTGATTTATCGGATAAATGATATTAAAATAGGTGTAGAAACTATGTAGGGAAGATGAAAATGAGATGCTATAAGGAAATAATAAAAAATCTGCCAGAGGGCTTTACAATAACTGCACACACAGGATGTATGAAAACAAAGGAAAATAGCCTTGAATCAATTAGAACGGGTGCAGAAAATGGTGCCGATGTGGTGGAGTTTGACCTTTATTTTACAGAAAAAGGTGAACCGGTTCTTTCGCACAATAAACCGGTTGGTGGCGAAATTGCTCTTGATGAAGCATTTGAATATATTTCAAAAATTGAAAATATAAAAGTAAATGTGGATGTTAAAACCTGTGACGCATTAGAGAAGGTATATCCTTGTGCTCAAAAATATGGAGTAGAACATAAAATATTCTATACGGGTGTTAAGGATGAGTTTGTTGAGCCTGTAAAAAAGGATAGTCCGGAAGTCCGTTACTATCTCAATGTGAGTGTGAAAAAATCAAAAAAGAAAGACAAAGAATATTTGTTGTCCCTTGTTGAAAAAGTGAAAAATGCAGGTGCAATCGGCATAAACTTTAATTATAAGAGTGCATCAAAAGAACTTGTGGATGTTTTTCACGAAAATGAACTTTTAGTGTCAATCTGGACAGTAAATGATGAATATAATATGTATAAAATTCTCTCAATGGCACCCGACAATATTACAACTCGTCATCCTGATAAGTTAAGTAGAATAGTGAAAGAAAAACAGTAAAAATTTTAAGTCGAAATTTGTAAAAATTATTGACATTTTGCTCAATTGAGATTATATTAAATCTATACCAAATAGGGGCAGTCCAAGGTGACTGCTCCAACTATATCTATCGGTTGGAAAGGGGTTGCATAATTGAAAAACAATCCAGTTATTATTGACCTCAAAAATATCAGCGTCAGCTTTGACGACCATAAGATTCTTGATAACATTAACCTTTATATCCGTGACGGTGAGTTTATAACCTTGCTGGGTCCTTCAGGGTGTGGTAAAACTACAACCCTTCGTATTATTGCGGGGTTTTTACAGCAGGATAGTGGCGATGTTATTTTCGAAGGAAAAAATATCAATGGTGTTCCTGCATACAAGCGTCAGGTTAACACCATTTTTCAGCGTTATGCCCTTTTCCCACATTTGAATGTGTATGAGAATATTGCATTCGGACTTCGTCTTAAAAAGTGGAAGGAAAAGGATATTAAAGAGAAGGTAAGTGAAATGCTTACTCTTGTAAACTTAAAAGGATTCGGACCAAGAAAAATTGATTCACTTTCAGGTGGTCAGCAACAGCGTGTTGCTATTGCTCGTGCTTTGGCAGTGAATCCTCGTGTTGTGCTTCTTGACGAGCCTTTGGGTGCCTTGGACCTTAAACTCCGTAAGGACATGCAGATTGAACTTAAAAACATTCAGCAGAAATTGGGTATCACATTTATCTATGTTACTCATGACCAGGAAGAAGCACTTTCAATGTCCAATACGGTTGTTGTTATGAATGGTGGCGTTATTCAGCAAATCGGTACACCGCTTGATATCTACAACGAGCCAAAAAATGCCTTTGTTGCGGACTTTATCGGTGAAAGTAATATTCTTGACGGTGTTATGAAAGAGGACTTTACTGTGGAATTTAACGGAATTAAATTCCAATGTGTTGACAAGGGCTTTAAACATAATGAGCCTGTTGATGTTGTTATTCGTCCTGAGGATATTGATGTGGTTGCACCTGAAAACGGAATGCTCCAAGGTACAGTTACATCCGTTACTTTCAAGGGTGTTCATTACGAGATTATCGTAGATGTTGATAATTTCAAGTGGATGATTCAGACAACAGAAAAAAGTGAAGTCGGGGATGTAATTGGTATTTCAATTGACCCTGATGAAATGCATATTATGAAAAAGTCCGAGTATTCAGGACTTTATGGCGACTATAGTTCATTCAGCGACGAATTTGATGAGCTTTCTCAGGTGGGTGAGGAATAATGAAAAAGTCCTCATTTTTCCAAAAGGTGTTGAATGCACCTTATATGCTCTGGTCGGTGTTATTTATAGTAGCACCGCTCATAATGGTTGCGTATTATGCTTTTACAGACGCAGACGGTAATTTTACACTTGACAACATTATGCAGATTGGGGATTATTCAACCACATTCATCCTTTCAATCAGTTATGGTGCAGTTGCAACTGTAATTTGCCTTCTCATAGCATACCCTTTTGCCTATGCGTTAGCACAGACTAAGGCGTCTTTTCAGCGTGTTGCAACAATGCTTGTAATGCTTCCTATGTGGATGAGTTTCCTTATCCGTACGTATTCCTGGATAACCATTTTAGGTGAGTCCGGTGTAATTAACAGTTTCTTAGGTATCTTTGGCATTGAGCCTTTGAAGATGCTCAACACCGGCGGTGCAGTTATTCTTGGTATGGTTTATAATTTCTTACCGTTTATGATTTTGCCGTTATATACAGCACTTTCAAAGATGGATAATTCTCTTGTTGAGGCTGCACAGGACTTGGGATGCAACAAACTCTATTGTCTTCGCAAGGTGATTTTCCCGCTTTCAGTACCGGGCATCGCAAGTGGCGTAACAATGGTGTTTGTGCCTTGCGTAAGTACATTTTATATCACACAGAAATTGGGTGGCGGACAGATTACTCTTATTGGTGACGTTATTGAAGGTCAATTCCAGACTGCATATAACTATAACCTTGGTGCGGCACTTTCACTTGTGCTTATGGTTATGATTTTAATCTGTCTTGGCGTACTTAATTACTTTACTGACAGTGACGATGACGGAGGTGTGCTTATATGACAAAAACATCTCTTTTATCTAAATTCTATTTAGCTCTTGTTTTCATTTTTCTTTATGCACCAATGGTTGTAATGATGGTGTTCTCATTTAACTCATCAGAAAGCACATATGTTTTTGAAGGCTTTTCACTTCAATGGTATGAAAGACTTTTCTATGATAAGGTTACAATGGATGCTTTGAAAAATACAGTTATCCTTGCCGTAATTTCTGCAATAATAGCAACTGTTCTTGGTACTCTTGCAGCGGTTGGTATTAACTCAATGAGAAACAAGCATATTAAATCATCCGTAATGACTGTTACCAATATTCCAATGATGAACCCTGAAATCGTTACTGGTATCTCAATGATGCTCTTGTTCGTTTTCGCAGGAGTAATGTTCAATAAACGAGATGTTTTGGGATTCTGGACAATTCTGATTGCTCATGTAACATTCCAGTTGCCCTATGTAATTCTTTCTGTATTACCTAAACTGCGTCAGTCGGATAACAGAATTTATGAGGCAGCACAGGATTTGGGTTGTCCACCGGTACAGGCGTTTTTTAAGGTGGTTTTCCCTGCAATTCTTCCCGGAATTATCTCGGGTGCAATTATGGCGTTCACCTTGTCCCTTGATGATTTCATAATCAGTTACTTTACAAACGGACCTGATTTTCAGACTTTGCCCATTCACATCTTCTCAATGACAAAAAAGAGAGTAAAACCCGATATGTATGCTCTTTCAACACTTATTTTCGGTGCAATGTTTATTCTGCTTATACTTATGAATGTGGCACAGTCCCGCTCTGATAAAAAGCAACGAGCAAAAAAGGGGGATAAATAATGAAAAAGATTATTTCCCTTTTAATTATGGTTTTAGTCGTTTTATCGGTTTTTGTTATTCCTACTTCTGCTGACGAAGAATTATTTTCAAATGAAGTAAAGGAATATTACAAAAATCTAGGTCTTCAGGGTACAACTCTCAATGTTTATAATTGGGGCGAATATATCGACGACGAGGAAGTTGATGTTGTTACTCAGTTTGAGAATCTTACAGGTTGCGATGTTAATTACACCACCTTTGAGTCAAATGAAAATATGTACTCAAAGCTTTCGGGTGGTGGAGTAAGCTACGATATTATCATTCCTTCTGACTATATGGTTGAAAGACTGTTGTCCGAGGAGATGATTTTACCACTTGACTATAGCAACATTCCAAACTACTCAAAGTATTTTGACAGTGAAAAATATGGGTATCTTATTGAAAACGGTATAAGCGATTACGCAGTGATTTACAATGTAGGAACAACAATACTCATTTATAACAAGAAACTTGTTGATGAAGAACCAACGAGCTGGAAGGTTCTTTGGGATGAGCAGTATAAAGGCAAAATTCTTATGTTCAATAATCCACGAGATGCCTTTGCAGTTGCACAATTTGCCCTTGGTCAAAGTATCAATACTACCAATATGGCAGATTGGGATGCTGCAGCAGATTATCTTTTAGAGCAAAGACAAACTGTTAAGCCCGAATATGTAATGGACGAGGTCTTTATTAAAATGGAAAGCGGCGAATATGCTTTTGCCACATATTACGCAGGTGACTATGAACTGATGGTTGAAAACAATCCTGATTTAGGCTTCGTTTTTCCTGAAGAAGGAGTAAACACATTCTATGATGCAATGTGTGTTCCAAAAGGTGCACAGAATAAAAAGGGTGCAGAGGCGTTCATAAACTTTATGATGGAACCTGAAATTGCTCTTGCAAACGCAGAGTATATTTACTATGCAACACCTAACAAAGCGGTTCTTGAAAATGTGGATTATTCCCTTGCAGACAGTGAGGCGGTTTATCCTGAAAACTTGCAGAATACACAGGCATTCCACAACCTTCCCATTGATACCTTGCAGTATATGAATAACCTTTGGATGAAAGTTAAGGGTGAAAATGACGCAGGTGGCTTGTATATCGGTTTCTTCTCTGTAATTGCGGTTGTTGTAGTAATTATAATTGCCCATATATTGAAGAAAAAGAAAATGGCAAAATTCTATAATGTATAAAAGGTAGGGCGGGGTCTTGACCCCGCCATTATTTTTTATATAATATTATTGGTGAATAAAATGACAGAAAAGCAAAAACGATTTGAAGAATTGGCAAGTCGTTCAAATAAAAAGGGATATACAGTTTTTTCCGATTTTCTCGGGTTATCCGAAATATCGGAGTTTTCTTCTGTGTGTTTTTCTGTTCCGACACTCCTTTGGGGTGGCTATGAAAATGCTGAAAGATGTGTTGCGTGTTTTGGTGACAGAGAATACTTTGCAGACAAATCCGATTATCCGATAAATTGTATTTGCATAAAACCTGTTAACCCAAAATTTGCCGATAATCTTACCCATCGTGATTTCCTGGGCTCACTTATGGGGCTTGGAATCCGTCGAGAAATGCTTGGAGATATAATTATCAGCGAAAATTGTGGGTATCTTTTCTGTATTGATACAATAACCGAGTATATTGTTGGGAATTTGACTCAGGTAAAGCATACAACGGTGGAATGTAGCGTTACGGAGAAAATCCCTGAAAATGCATTACAACAGCCGGTTAATAATGAAATAATGGTATCGTCTGAAAGACTGGATGTTATCGTTTCTGCTATTTATAAAATGTCACGCAGTCAGGTTTTGCCACTTTTCCATACGGAAAGGATATTCGTGAATGGTGTAGTTAAAACGAGTCCGTCAATTACCGTGAAAAATGGGGACAAAATCTCTGTCCGTGGTTTTGGCAGATTTATTTATAACGGTGTACTTCGACGCACTAAAAAAGATAGACTTGTAATAAGTGTTGATGTTTTTTAAGGGGGATTTAAAATGATTACAATGGACCAAAAGCTTCGTGATGTCCGTGCAGACAGTGAAGCAGGTTTGCGACTTGAAAGTTATTCGTCTGTGCCGGAAATCAACAGACTTCTTCGTCTTATGGAGCCTTTCAAATTCAGTACCCTTGAAAAACTTGCTCCCAAAGGCTTAAAGGGATTTACGGAAGATTTGGTAAACTTTTTCAATGGTAAGGATAATGCTGTAAAAATTGATGACCCTCGTAGTGTCCTTCTTTGGAATGAAAAAGACATTCCGCTTTATGACGGTAAAAGAAAACCTTACATAGTACCATTTTTGCTCCCGAACAAAAAAGCTCCTGCCGTGGTGATTGCACCCGGTGGAGCATATCTCAATGTGTGTATGAAGCACGAAGGTGTGGATATTGCCGAAAAATTTAATCAGCTGGGTTTCCACGCATTTGTTGTGTGTTATCGTGTTTCTCCTTGTCGTTATCCTTGCCCACAGCTTGATTTTATCAGGGCAATCCAGACCGTTAGAAACAACGCAGAAAAATGGGGAGTAACAGAAAACCAGATTATTGCTATGGGCTTTTCTGCAGGGGGACATCTTGTTACAAGTATCAGCGGTGTCCACGATGAGTTGAGAGAAATGACAGGGGACTTGTCCCATATAAACGGAAAACCTGATGCTGTAATAGGCGGATATCCTATGATTGACCTTAAATGCAAGGATTTTGGTATTACTTGTGACAAGATTTTTCTTGGTAAGGATTATAGTGAGGAGTTGTCCCACAAATTAAGTGTGCAAAATCTTATTGATGAAAATTATCCACCCATGTTTTTGTTTTCAATGAAGAATGACCCAATAGTACCACCGGAAACGAACTGTCTTGTGGCAGAAAAGGTTATGAAAGAAAAAGGTGTGCCTAATGAGGTGCATATTTATCGTGGAAATATGCACGGATTTGCCCTTGCAGAGGGACTTGAAGCAGGACAATGGGTAAATCAGTCAATAGAATTTCTTAAAAGGAATAATGTAATATAGAATAATAAAGACCACTCAAACGAGTGGTCAATTTTTATTTGAATTTCTTTACTGCTTTTTCAACTGCAAGTGCAACGGGTGGTGTAATAAGGGTTGTTGTAACAATTTCCATAACGCCGTTGAAACCTACAAAGGCAACTAAAAATGCTATTAAATTTTCACTGCCTGCTCTCATTCCCATTATGAAATCACTTTTTCCAAAGAAAATCATTAGTGATGTTATAAACAGAATGGTATTAATGACAGGTGCAGAGAAACTTGCAATAATGACCGCAACCCCTTTTTTGAGTTTTGCAAGTAATTTGTAAATCACTCCACAAAGATAACCCATAAGAACTCTCGGCACAAGACACATTATAAATGTGTAAACCGGGTTAATCTGGAGTAAAGCAGCTCCGAATGGTGACATACCAAAGCATTGAATAAAACTTGAAATTCCGAATACAAGTCCTAAAAATGCTCCTGATTTTTCACCAAGGGAAATCGCACCTACTGCAACAGGTATCATGATGAAGGTCATTTCCACAGCACCTAATCTAAGGTAGCCCACAGGAGTAAATGCCATAAGCACCACAACACCGGCAAGTACTGCATTTTGAGTAAGTGCAAGAGTTTTTTCTCGTCTTACTCTTTTGTTTGTCTTCATTTATATTCCTCCTTGCTGTTGCTCACTAGGGATGCAACGCAAATAATTGATGAATAATAGCCTCTCTTGTTAAAGGGAGGGGGACCACCGAAGGCGGTGAAGGGGTTATACTTTAACTGTTCTTTTCGTAAATTGCTTTAAGTCCCTTTAGAATAAGGTGACGGTCATAGATAATCTCTCTTTTGCAAACAGGAGCCAAAAAGTAAGAAAGACCGCCGGTTGCGATAATTGATGCAGGTTCGCCTAATTCTTCTGCGAATCTGTCAAGGATACCGTCAATCATAGCGGCAGTACCGAGCACCACACCACTCTGCATACTTTCAACTGTATTTGTACCACAAGCCTTTTTAGGTGGCTCAAGACTGATTGTGGGAAGAAGTGAGCTTGTATCTGTAAGTGCTTTAAGAGAAATCTGCACACCGGGGGCAATCATACATCCACGGAAACTTCTGTTTTTGTCAATAGCACAGATTTTTGTGGCAGTACCAAGGTCGATTACAAATGCAGGAAGCGGGTAACCTACCACAGCACCAACTGCACCTGCTGCCAAATCAGCACCAAGTTGAGCAGGGTTGTCAATTAAAATGTTAAGACCTGTTTTTACTCCCGGAGATAAAATCAAGGAATCTTTTCCTGTAAGTTTTTTAATGGCATTAGTTACGGATTCTGTAATTTCCGGTACAACGGAAGAAATTACAGCACCACTAACATCATTAAAGTCAATTTTATGCATTACAAAAATATTAGTGAAATCCATAGCATACTGGTCATCGGTTTTTTGCCTTTCTGTTGCAAGTCTTGCACTTACAGTAAGGTCATCACCACTAAAAAGACCAATGTTTATATTGGTATTTCCTATATCCATTGTAAGAAGCATATTATCACCTCGCATAATCAATGGAAATATTATACTGCAATTTTGACGCGTTGGCAAGATTTTTATATAGCCATTTGTAGATAGGCATAATCGCCCCATCTTTGAGAGAACGGAGTGTTTTTACATAATCTTATGTTCTATTCTGATTTCTGTAACCTGTATTCTGTCATCTTCTTTTCTTTCTTCAAAATATTTATATGCCTTGCAGTCCGCTTCACGATTTTTAAGTCCGGGATACGTGCAATGTCCGTGGTCGATTGGAGAAAATGACTTACCCAAGAAAACAAAATGGCGGATAAAATGCTCACAATTACGACAAATTTTTTCCATAATTATCACCCCGAACATATTATAGAACAATTTAATCTAAAAGTCAATAGAACAAATTGAACTATGTATAATAGTATTGGGTGATATTATGATTTGGAATGAAAGAATTAAAGAATTGCGAGAAGACTGTGACTTAACTCAATTACAACTTGCGGAAGGTTTAGGAATTACACAACGAGCGGTGAGCTATTATGAAAAAAATCAAAGAGAGATTCCTATAAATGTACTTGTAAAATATGCAAAATATTTTAATGTAACATTAGATTACATTTGCGGTCTAGAGTGATATGTAAAAAGTGCCCCTTTAACAAGGGAAACAAAAGGGTATGGTGGTGAAACTATGATTTGCAACTTGTGTCCTCGAAACTGTAATGCAGAAAGAACTGAATATGAGGGGAAAGGGTTTTGTAAAATGCCTTTAAATCCGGTTCTTGCTCGTGCAGATATTCATAATTGGGAAGAGCCTTGTATAAGTGGTGAGAATGGTACGGGGGCAATTTTCTTTTCAGGGTGCAGTCTTAAATGTTGTTTTTGTCAGAATTACCCCATAAGTCACGAGAACAAAGGAGAAAAAATTACAACCGAGCGACTTGTTGAAATCATAAAAGAACTTGAGAAAAAAAGGGTTCATACCATTGATTTTGTCAACCCAACGCATTATTCACACATCATTATTGATGCCCTAAAAACCTACAAGCCAAAAGTGCCGGTTGTATACAACAGTTCCGGATATGACAAGGTTGATACGCTTAAACAATTGGAAGGTCTTGTTGATGTCTATCTTCCTGATTTGAAATATTTCAGTAGTGAAAAATCGCAAAAATATGCTAAATGTCCTGACTATTTCGACAAAGCAAGTAATGCAATTCTTGAAATGCACCGTCAGCAACCAGAAACAATCATTGAAAACGGTATTATTCAAAAAGGACTCATTATTCGCCATCTTATACTTCCTGCCAATGTGGATGAAAGTAAAAATATCCTTTTGTGGATAAGTGAAAACCTGCCAAAAGAAACATATATAAGTCTTATGAGCCAATATACGCCTTATGGTGAAATCGAGAATTTTAAAGAGTTGAAACGCAGACTTACAACTGCCGAGTACAACAAGGTTGTGGGTTTTTTCTTGGATTTAGGACTGGAAAACGGCTTTATGCAGGAAAAATCCTCTGCCAAAACAGATTTTATCCCCGATTTTGATATGACAGGAGTAAAATAATATTGAAATCTATAAAAATAATGATATAATTATTACATAAATTTTTTTAGAAAGAAGGATTATAAAAATGAAAGGATTTTTAAAAGAATTCAAGGAATTTGCTATGCGTGGTAATGTAATTGACCTTGCAGTCGGCGTTATTATCGGTGGTGCTTTCCAGAAAATCATCAACTCACTTGTAAATGACATTATTATGCCCCTTATTGGTCTTGCATTAAAGGGTACAGACTTTGCATCAAAGTTTATTGCTCTTGATGGTGGCGAATATGCATCCGTTGAAGCAGCAACAGAGGCCGGAGCAGCAATCCTTACATACGGTAACTTTATTTCTGTTGTTCTTGACTTTATTATCGTTGCATTTGTTATTTTCTGTATGATTAAGGTTATTAACAAGGCGAGAGCAAAGACAGTTAAAGAAGAACCGGTTGTGGAAGAAGAACCAACAACAAAGACTTGCCCATTCTGCAAGAGCGAAATTGCTATTGATGCTGTTAAATGCTGTCATTGTACATCCGATGTTGAATAAGGTGAATTTATGAGCTTTAAATTGGGCTTTATCGGTTGCGGGAATATGGCAACTGCCATAATGAATGGTGCAGTAAAGTCGGGCTTTCTCAATGGTGATGAGGTTTGTGTTTACGACACGGATGGGATTAAATCAGAGTTATTAAAGGAAACTTTAGGAGTGACTGTATTGTCCTCTGCAAGTGATGTTGCTGAAAATTCCTATGCAGTTGTTTTAGCAGTTAAACCTCAAGTATTTCCCATTGTCTTACCACAGATTAAAGACAGTGTTACAAAGAATGATACTGCAATAATCTCCATTGGTGCAGGGAAAACTCTTAATTATATCAGTTCATTTTTTGAGGATTTCACACCCGTTGTCCGTGTTATGCCAAACATAAATGCAAAGGTTGGCGCTTCTATGAGTGCTGTTTGCAAAAATAATAATGTTGATGATGATTTGTTTGACTTTACGAAAGAACTTTGCAAGTCATTCGGAGATGTTATAGAATTACCTGAAAGTCAGTTTTCAATTTTTGGTGTGATTGCAGGTTGCGCTCCTGCCTATGCGTTTATGTTTATTGATTCAATGGCTCGCGGGGCAGCCCTTAACGGAATGAGCAGGGAACAGGCTTTAAAAATTTCTGCACAAGCTGTTTTAGGCAGTGCAAAAATGATGCTGGAAAGTGATGAAAGCCCCTGGGCACTTATCAATTCCGTGTGCTCCCCGGGTGGAACAACCATTGAGGGTATTGCAACCTTGCAGAGTGAAGAATTCGATGAAGCTGTTATAAAGGCAGTTCAGGCATCCTTTGAAAAGGACAAAAGACTTTAATTCAGGCAAGCAAATGTGACTTGCAGTGACAAAAAGGCGTTTTACAATTTGATATTAACTTTTAATGGCAGATAATGGTAAATTATCTGCCATTTTTCACAACAAAAAGAATAAAGTTTTGTGCTTTTTGTCATAATATACAAAAATATTTTTTTTACTATTTTCGTCTTGCTTTTTCGTAAACTCTATTGTATACTTTAAAAAGCGATATAGCGAAACCCATAAAACAAACAAAAAGATATATAAAATAGGACGTTAATTGAGTAGGAGGAAAAAGCAGATGAAACAGTATCTCACACCGGATTTTGATGTAACAGTTTATGAAATCGAAGACGTAATCACAGTGTCAATTGGTTCAGCTGGTGCAAACCCAGAGTATCCAGACGAAGAGTGGTACGGCTGATTTAACAGAAAATCAAAAAGAAACGGACTACGAAAAGTAGTCCGTATTTTTTTACTCAAACAATTCTGTTGACAGGTATCTGTCACCCAAATCGGGGAGGAGGACAACGATTGTCTTTCCTTCCTCTTTTTTTGCCCTTTCTATGGCAATATGGAGTGCAGCACCTGATGAAATACCCACAAGCACTCCTTCGCTCCTTGCAAGGAGTCGTGACGCAGAGTAAGCCTCATCACCCGAAACAGTTGCAATTTCATCATAAATATCTGTATCCAAAACATCGGGGACAAATCCTGCACCGATACCTTGTAATGGATGAGCACCTGTCTTACCACCTGAAAGGATGGGGGAGTCGGAGGGCTCTATGCCAATAATCTTTATATCCGGATTTTTACTTTTAAGATATTTTCCTGTGCCGGTAATCGTACCGCCTGTGCCGATGCCTGCAATAAAAGCATCAACTGTACCATCGGTATCTTCCCATATTTCAGGACCTGTAGTTTCAAAATGTGCTTTTGGGTTTGACGGATTAGTGAATTGTCCTGCAACAATACTGTGGGGGATTTCGCGGGCAAGTTCTTCGGCCTTTTCTATTGCACCACTCATACCCTTACTACCGTCAGTAAGCACCAATTCTGCACCATAGGCAGCTATCAGTTTTCTGCGTTCAACAGACATTGTTTCAGGCATTGTGATAATAAGCCTATATCCTTTTGAAGCTGCAACACTTGCAAGTCCGATTCCGGTGTTTCCGCTTGTCGGTTCGATAATTACAGAACCTTTTTTTAAAAGACCTTGCTTTTCTGCATCCTCTATCATTTGGAGTGCAACTCTGTCTTTAACACTGCCTGCAGGATTAAAAAATTCAAGTTTGGCATAGACTTTGCTTTTAAGACCAAGTTTTTTTTCTATATTAGTAAGCTCCAAAAGAGGAGTTTTTCCTATAAGCTGTGATACGCTTGCGTAAACATTCATTTTAGTTACCTCCTTGATTTCTCAGCTTATTATATAATAATATGTCATTTTTTTCAAGAAAAACAGCCTGTAAGGTTTTTCCTTACAGGCTGAAAGTCTTTTAGTAGAATTTATTTTGACTTTTTCTTTGGATTCATAAGAAGCATACCGATTGCCATAATTACAGCGAATACGATAAGGTAGAAAAGAACAGGGCAGGAGAATTCACCCTTTTCCTTTGCTGCAAGGTAAGGCATATAGCCGTGTGAGTAAATTGCAGCAAATACCATGAAAGCAGAACCGATAACTCCAAGTGTAGGAAGAACAAATCGCTTAACAGCAGGAAGGTTCTTTTCTTTTCTCATGAACTGAATGAACATTGGGATGTAAAGACCATAGATTGTGATGATTGGAAGTTCTGATGAGTCAAAACTGAACTTGCCGAACCAAGGTGTTGCAGTAAGGTTTGCACCGTAGAAGTAAACAAGCCAAGCACCAACAATTACAAGACCAATAATACATGAGTTTGAAGGCATACCTGATGCAGGGTCAACCTGTTTCATAAGGTCGGACTTTGGACCGTAGCCGCGGACTGCAACTGAATACATACCACGGATAGTACCGATAAGAAGACCATTGAGAGTACCGAGGCAAGAAACTGCAACGAAGAGGTTAAGAACATTACCAAGAACATTACCGAAAACTGTGGTAAATGCAGGAGCAGTACCTTCTTCAATAAGTGTCTTAACAGGAGCACCGCCAGCAATACCAATGTAATAGAAGAGGTAAATTGCAATGATGATTATACCACCAAGAACAAGAGCGATCGGAAGATTCTTTTTAGAATCCTTGATTTCTGAGTTAATTGATGTAGCAAGAATCCAACCTTCATAAGCAAAAGCAGTAGCAACAACTGCACCGAAAAGAACAGAGAAGTTACCTGTGCCTGTAGCAAAGTTAGAGGAAAGGATTGTTGCTGGCTCACCGGCAATATTGTGTGTAAGACCATAGATTGTACCAACAACTGCCATCAAAAGAAGTGGAATAAGTTTGATAAAAGTTGCACTAATCTGAAGTTTACCGGCAAGTTTTGAAGAAAGAGTATTAACTGCAAAAACAAGGATAAGGATAAATCCTGCAAGTAAGAAGGTTTCTGTACCTGTTACAGGGTCGCCTGCAAGTTGTAAGTCAGGGTTTACAGATACCAAGAATGTAAGGAAATATCTTGCAGTAAGCCAAGCAAGAACAGAAGTCATTGCAGGCATATAGATTGTTGTTGCAAACCAACCCATAAAGTAAGCATATTTGTTACCGATAGTTGCTTCCGCATAGTCAACAAGTCCGTTAACTTTTTCATACTGTTGAGCCATTACACAGAATGCGAGAACGCAGAAAATCATAACTACGCCACCGATAATCCATGCAATAATACCCATTGGCATATCGCCGTTTGTTTTGTCAAGAATAGCCTGTGCCTTAAAGAATACACCTGAGCCAACAACAGTACCCACAACCATGCAGATAGCCATTAGAAGCCCGTATTGCTTTTTAAGTCCGTTTCCATTTTCCATAATGAAAACCATCCTTCCATATTTAATATACACTTGATTATATTCCTTTTGTGTGTAATTGTAAAGTAAAAAACGAAATTTTTCGGTGAATTAGTAGGATTTTGTGTTTTTCGGGGCGAAAATAATTGATAAATTAAAGTCAGTATAGTAAAATATGTGAGTAGGAGTGGTGTTATGACTTTTGAAATTATTAAAAACCAATTTGTAAAAGACGGAAAACCTGTAAAACTCATTTCAGGTGCAGTGCATTATTTCAGAAATATGCCCGATACCTGGGAAGATATTTTTATGAAAATGAAGGCTTTGGGTTGCAACTGCGTTGAAACATATTGTGCTTGGAATATGCACGAAAAAGTACCGGGTGAATATGATTTTACAGGAATTCTTGATATAGGTAGATTTATAAAAATGGCTCAGGATTTAGGGCTTATGGTAATCGTAAGACCGGGACCATATATTTGCTCGGAATGGGAATTCGGCGGACTTCCTTGGTGGATTCAGGCTGATGAGGATATGGAAATCCGCTGTATGAACAAAAAGTATATTGAGCGATTTGACTTGTATCTTGACAGACTTTGTGCAGAGATTAAGCCATATCTAACCACAAATGGTGGCTCCGTAATTATGGTACAGTGCGAAAATGAGTACGGTTATTATGGTGATGATAAAGAATATCTTAATTACCTAAAACAAGGCTTCATTGACCGTGGAATTGATGTTCCGTTATTTACATCCGACGGTACAAGTAAGAATGATTTGCTTGACGGTACAATTGAAGGATGTTTGCCAACACTTAATTTCGGTAGTCGAGTTGAAGAAAACTTTAAAGCACACGACGAGCTTTTTCCTGATACACCTAAAATGTGTATGGAAATGTGGAATGGGTGGTTCGATTCGTGGGGTGACGAGTATCATCATACAACATCAGCAGAAGACTACGCAAAAGTCGTTGACGATATGCTCGCTCGTGGTAGCCTTAATATGTATATGTTTATTGGAGGAACAAATTTCGGTTTCACATCGGGTGCTAATCATTATGAGAGATTTTGTCCCGATGTTACAAGTTATGACTATGATGCTATGCTTACTGAATGCGGTGATATTACACCTAAATATATGGCAGTGCGTGATGTTATCAAAAAGCATATCGGTGAGGACTTGCCGGAAATTCCTGCAAACCGAGAGAAAAAAGCTTATGGTAAATTTAAGTTGACCGAAAGCGAAGGCTTTTTCTCGGCTTTGCCAAAACTTGCAACTCCAGTTCATTCAGATGTTCCGAGATGTATGGAAAAATACGGAAACGGATACGGATATATTGCTTACAGAACAGTTTTAAACCGTGACTATGAAGATGTAGTTCTCTCATTTGAAAGAATCGGTGACCGTGCACAGATTTATATAAACGATAATCTTGCGGACATCCTTTATGTTAATGACCGACTTGAAACAAAGATTTCTGCAAAAGCAGGGGACATTCTTACTGTACTTTGTGAAAATATGGGCAGAACTAATTTTGGACCAAAAATGATGTACAAAAAAGGTATTGCGGGAAGATGCTTGTTAGACAAGAGAATTCATTTTAACTGGGATGTTTACACATTACCTATGAATAATCTTGAAAACTTGTCATTTGATAACAAGGATTTCAAAGGAAAATCTGCATTTTACAGAGGATATTTCAATATCGAAAATCCAAAAGACACCTTCTTGAAACTTCCGAATTTCACAAAGGGTTTTGTTGTCATTAACGGGTTTAATATAGGCAGATATTGGGAAATTGGCCCACAACAAACCTTGTATGTACCTGCAAGCTTGTTGAAAGACGGAGAAAATGAGATTATCGTTTTTGAGTCCGACGGACTTAAAGGTGATGCGGAAATAGAATTTGCAGATACACCGATTTTAGGATAAAAAAGTAAAGGAGAGGTAGAAAATGACAGAGAAAAAATATCTTTGCATAGATTTGAAGTCCTTTTTTGCCTCTGTTGAGTGTGTGGAAAGGGGACTTAACCCACTAACCACAAATCTGGTTGTTGCTGATAGGGGAAGAACGGAAAAAACTATTTGCCTTGCAGTAACACCATCTTTAAAAGCCTACGGAATTCCCGGTAGAGCAAGGCTTTTTGAGGTTGTGCAGAAAGTAAAAGAGGTAAATCAACAAAGGCGATATAATGCACCAAAAAGAACATTTATTGGCAAGTCCAGTAATTCGGAAGAATTGAATAGTAATCCGGGTCTGGAACTTGATTATATTGTTGCACTACCGAGAATGGCATATTATATGGAGTACAGCACTCGTATTTACAATGTTTATCTCAAATATATTGCACCCGAGGATATTCATGTTTACTCCATTGACGAGGTTTTTATTGATATTACTCATTACCTTGCAACCTATAAATTATCTGCTCACGATTTTGCAAGAAAACTCATTCAGGATGTTCTGAAAACAACGGGGATTACTGCAACTGCAGGAATAGGTACTAATATGTACCTTGCTAAAATTGCTATGGATATCGAGGCAAAACATATTCCTGCTGACAAGGATGGAGTGCGGATTGCCGAACTTGATGAAATGAGTTATCGTGAGAAATTGTGGTCACACAAGCCAATTACAGACTTTTGGCGAGTGGGAAAAGGCTATGCTAATAAGCTTGAACAATACGGTATGCGAACAATGGGTGATGTTGCCCGTTGTTCACTATATGACGAAGATTTGCTTTACAGACTTTTTGGTGTTAATGCAGAATTGCTTATTGACCATGCCTGGGGTTGGGAGCCCTGTACAATTAAAGAAATCAAGGAATATAAACCAACTACAAGCAGTTTGAGTTCAGGTCAGGTTTTGCAAACACCATATTATTTTGATAAGGCAAAACTTGTAACAAGGGAGATGGCAGAGGCAATAGCTCTTGAACTTGTGGAAAAGGCACTTGTGACAAATCAGGTGGTTTTAACCATTGGATACGATATCGACAATTTAACAGATGACAACATTCAGTACAAGGGGGATGTTGTAACTGATTTTTATGGACGAAAAGTGCCTAAACACGCTCATGGTACCGGAAATATAGACCGATATACTGCATCGTCAAAGTTAATTGTAGATGCTACAATGGAGCTTTTTGACAGAATTGTGGACAAAAGCCTTCTTGTACGAAGAATAACCATCGCTGTTTGTAAACTTAAAAGGGAAAAGGACATAAAGGAAAATCAAATTGAGCAACTTGACTTTTTCACAGATTATGAAAAGAAAAACAAGCAAGAAGAGAACCTCCAAAAAGAAAAAAAGATGCAGGAAGCTGTTTTAAGTATTAAGAAAAAATATGGCAAGAATGCAATTCTCAAGGGTATGAATCTTGAAGAAGGTGCAACTGCAAAAGAGAGAAACAGCCAGATTGGTGGTCATAAAGCATAATGAGCATAAAAATTGAGTACGGATACGATTTCAAGGATGAGATTAAGGCTCTGTTTACTGAGTATACGGATTATCTTGTCGAGGGTGACAGTAAATTTAAAGATTATCTTAGAATTCAGAAATACAACAATGAAATAGAAAATCTTGAAGATAAATATGGTTTGCCCTATGGCAGACTTTATGTTGCTTTTTACGAAAATCAGGTTGCCGGATGTATCGCATTGAGAAAACTTAATGATACCCGGTGTGAAATGAAAAGACTTTATGTAAAGCCTGAATTCAGGAATAGTGGTATAGCAAAAATTCTTATTGAGAGGGTTATCTGTGATGCAAAAGACATTGGATATAGCAGTATTCTTCTTGATACATTACCATTTTTGCAGACTGCAATAAAAATGTATAAAAAATTAGGCTTTTATGAAATTGAGTGCTATAACAACAGTCCAATGGATAATTCCATTTATCTTGAACTTGATTTGGAGAGTTGACCCATGCAGGAAAAATATGATGATATAATAAATCTTCCGCATCACATGTCTAAAAAGCGACCACAAATGTCACTTTATGACCGTGCAGCACAGTTTGCACCGTTTTCTGCCCTTACAGGCCACGACGATGCAATAAAAGAAACTGCAAGGCTGACGGATAGGAAAATTGAGCTTGATGATTATGATAAAATGTTGCTTGATAACAAAATGACTTTTATTTTAAATCATATTTATGAGCAACCTGAAATCACAGTAATATATTTTATACCCGACACCAATAAAGAGGGTGGAATGTACCTTGATTTTACAGGGAATATAAAAAAGTTTGATTCAGTACAGAGGAAGGTTTGTTTTACGGACAAAACGGAGATTCTTATTGATGACATTATAGAAATTAAAAGTGAAATTATACCTGAAAATACAGAAGTTTTGTAGGTGATTGTATGGCAGAATTCAGATGGGCATATATAGGTAGTGGTAGTATTGCAAAAAATACTGCCATGAATATTAAAAAGGGAAATCATAGAATTGTTTCTGTTTACAGTCGTACTTATGAAAAGGCAAAGGCTTTTGCAGATAAGTATAATGCAAAGGTTTTCACAAATTTTGAGGATGCAGTTAACCGTGACGATGTTGACGGAGTTTATATTGCAACACCACACACATCCCATGTGGAATATGCAGTAAAAGCTATGAAAACGGGGAAACCTGTACTTTGCGAAAAACCCGTTGGTGTGTCAGTAAAGGATGTTGATATTTTAATAAATACAGCGAAAGAAACAAATACATATTTTTGTGAGGCTATGTGGACTTGGTTTTCACCCGTTGCATTAAAAGTTAAAGAATGGGTGCAGAGTGGCGAAATCGGAGAAATCAAAGAAGTTGTAATAAATTACGCTTTTCCCGGAATTAAAATGCCAAAGGATTCACGAGTGCTTAATCCTGAAACAGCAGGTGGTGCGTTGCTTGATATTGGTATTTATCCAATTACATATTGCTACAATCTTTTTGGTGTGCCAAAAGGGATTAAATGCGACGGAGTAATCCAAAACGGAATTGATATAAGTGAAACCGTAGTTGTTAGATTATGGCACATTCAAATGCACCCTGAATATGTCACTTTGCAAGTTAAAAGAGAATTGCAAGATTATAGGTGAAAAGGGAAAAATTAGTCTTCCTGTATTCTTCCACATGGCATCAAAGGCAAAACTTAAAAATGACAAAGGTAGAAAGATTTTTAGGGGAAAAACTGACTATATAACAGAATTTGACTGTGTTGCAAAAGAAATAAAAGAAGGCAAAAAAGAATCCTCATACATTCCGTTTGAAGCAACAAGAGAATGTATGAAGATTATGGATGAATGCAGACGACAAATGAATCTTATCTATCCATTCGAAAAGTAAATAATAAAAGAGAAAAGGAAGGGTAACAAATATGTTATCCTTCCTTTTACCATAGGAATGTATCAATCAGATAGTATCAACATAATCACAAGCAGCGAGGGCTGCAACAGCACCATCACCTGCAGCAGTTATTACCTGACGGATTGTCTTTGTTCTGCAGTCACCTGCAACAAAAATGCCTTTTGCATTTGTTGTGCAAGATTCAGTTGCATCAACATAGCCACGACCATCAAGGTTAACAACATCTTTAAAGTTTTCATTCTGCGGAACAAGTCCGATAGCAACAAACATACCGTCAAGAGTTAAATCTGAACTTTCATCTGTTGCAACATTTTTAACAGTAATTCCTTTGAGTTCATTCTCACCAATAAGTTTCTGGACTACTGTACCGAGAATAATCTCAACATTATCTTTACTCTCAAGTTTCTCAACAAGTTTTTGTTCACCTGTAAAGAAATCGAGATTTTGAATAACATAAACCTTTTTAGCAAGGTCGGAGAGGAGGATTGCCTCCTGCAAAGCAGAGTTGCCACCACCGATTACAGCAACTGTTTTGCCTTCATAGAAAGCACCGTCACAAACTGCACAGAATGAAATTCCTTCACCGATAAGGTTAGTTTCATTTTGGAGTCCTAAAAGCCTGTGCTTTGCACCTGTTGCAATAATAACGGATTTACCCTCGAAATCCCCGGAATCAGTAACAACTGTTTTAATGTCACCGTCTTTGATAGAAAGAACTTCGGCACATTCAACCTCTGCTTCCTGATTAAGGACTTGTTCAACAAGTTTTTCTGCAAATTCGTTGCCTGTTACCTCCCCAAATCCGGGGATATTCTCAACCTTTGGTGAATAAGTAATCTGTCCGCCAAAACTTGCTTTTTCAATAACAAGGACTGTTTTATTTGCCCTACGAGCATATAGGGCGGCGGTAAGCCCCGCAGGACCACCGCCGATTATTATAATGTCATACATAATTATAATCCCTTAAAATCAATTAAACATTTAAGAATTTCTTAATGTCAGAAACTCCAGCATATTTTGAAACAACACCATCTTTAATTACTACAAGTGTTGGTGCCTGTTTTACGCCAAAATCGTTAACCAAGTCAACATGTTCATTAGCAAGGAGTTTTTCGTAAGCCACACCTGCTTTGTCAAGAATTGAACAAGCAATCTTACAGTTAGGACAAGTTGCTGTTGTGAAAAGGAAAGTGCTGTCTGCAACTTCTACAACTTCGTCTGATTCTGCACATTCACAAACTGCATTTTCTGTAACATCGTGAGTAAGGTGTGAGTTAGCAATATCGTAAACTTTTCTGTCCTTGTATTCCTGTGCTTTACCATCGTTCCAGTTCTTAACAGGACGATAGTAACCGGTAATTCTTGAATAAACTTCTGCTTCTTCACCGCAGTGTGGACAAGTGAATGCTTCACCTGCAATATAACCGTGATTCTTACAAATTGAGTAAATTGGTGAAATTGAGTAGTAAGGAAGTCTGTAATTAGAAGCAATCTTCTTAACAAGACTTGCACATGACTGCCAGTCGGGAAGCTTTTCACCAAGGAATGCGTGGAATACTGTACCTGATGTGTAAAGTGTGTGGAGCTCATCCTGCATATCAAGAGCAGTGAAGATATCCTGTGTATAGCCAACAGGAAGGTGTGAGCTGTTTGTATAGTAAGGTGTTTCGCCTTCTTTTCTACCAGCAGTGATAATGTCAGGATAGTATTTAAGGTCGTGTTTTGCAAGACGGAAAGCAGTTGACTCTGCAGGAGTTGCTTCAAGGTTGTAAAGGTCACCATAAAGTTCCTGGTAGTCAGAAAGTCTTTCCCTCATGTGATTAAGAACATCTTTTGCAAACTGTTGTGTCTTTTCAGTTGTCATATCAGCCTGAATCCATTTTGCGTTAAGACCGGCTTCGTTCATACCAACAAGACCGATTGTTGAGAAGTGGTTGTTGAATGTACCCAAGTATCTCTTTGTATATGGATAAAGACCTGCATCAAGAAGTTTTGTGATAACGTCACGCTTAACTTTAAGTGAACGAGCAGAAATATCCATCATCTTGTCAAGACGAGCATAGAAATCAGCCTCATCCTTTGCAAGGTAAGCAATTCGTGGCAAGTTGATTGTAACAACACCAACTGAACCTGTTGATTCACCACTACCAAAGAAACCGCCTGACTTCTTGCGAAGTTCACGAAGGTCAAGACGAAGACGGCAGCACATTGAACGAACATCTGAAGGTTCCATATCACTGTTGATGTAGTTTGAGAAATAAGGTGTACCGTATTTTGCAGTCATTTCAAAGAGAAGCTTGTTGTTCTCTGTTTCTGACCAGTCAAAATCACGAGTAATTGAATATGTTGGAATCGGATACTGGAATCCACGACCGTTAGCATCGCCTTCAACCATAACTTCGATGAAAGCCTTGTTAACCATATCCATTTCAGCTTTACAATCTTTGTATTTGAAGTCCATTTCCTTGCCACCAACAATGCAGTTGAGTTCTGCAAGGTCGTTTGGAACTGTCCAGTCAAGAGTGATGTTTGTGAATGGTGACTGTGTACCCCAACGAGACGGAGTGTTAACACCATAGATGAATGACTGAATGCACTGTTTAACTTCTTTGTATGAAAGG
>JAZSBY010000043.1:0-11843 GCA_045602655.1 Candidatus Fimenecus sp.
TAATATTGATTTTAAACTATTTAGTGATATAATATCTCAAAGGGTGCGAGATAATGAATAAGTATACAATTGAGAAATTACATATTGAAGATTACCAAAAATGCAGTAATATTTGGAATATGAAAAAATGTGAATTCACCGATAAATTTAGAAAAGAAATTGAAAATGGAAACCGTGTTGTTTTTATTTATAAAATCGGTGATGAATTCATTGGTGAAATCGCTTATGTTTTTGATATGGATGATACTGATTATACTATTCCAAACAAGAGAATATATATTTCACGACTTATTGTCAAAAAGGAATATAGAAACCGTGGTATTGGCAGTATTTTAATTGATTATATTTTAGAAGAAATAAAAAGATTAGGCTATAAAGAAGCTACAATCGGTGTTGACAAAGATAACGCAACTGCTTTGCATCTTTACCAAAAGAAAGGTTTTACTAACATCCTTTTTGATGGTGAAGACGAATTCGGTAAATTTTACAAATTGATGAAAGAGATATAATATGGGTAAAGTCAAGAACTTTATTAAAAATGAAATTGTGCTTATAATTTCCTTTGCATTGGCAGTTATTTCTACATTTTTTGTAACTCCCAACAAGGGATATTTTGATTATATTGATTTTCGGACATTGGGATTGCTATTCTGCCTGATGTCTGTTATGGCAGGACTTAATAATCTTGGTATTTTTAAGTTTATTGCTGAAAAAATGCTTTCAAAGATAAAAAGCATTTCAGGTATAACGCTAATTTTGTGTCTGCTCTGTTTCTTTTCTTCAATGGTTATTACAAATGATGTTGCTTTGATTACATTTGTACCTTTTACTATAACAGCATTAAAACTATCGGATAAAACAAATAAACTTATTTGGATTGTAACCGTTGAAACTATTGCCGCAAACCTTGGCAGTATGCTGACACCGATTGGTAATCCGCAGAATTTATATTTATTCTCTACATTCAACATGAGTATGGGTGATTTTATTGCCACCATTCTCCCCTACGCATTACTTTCTCTTGTGCTCATTGTTATATCTTGTCTTTTTGTCGGAAAAGATGGAATTATTATGCAAGAAAAAGACACTACTTTTAGTTTTAAAAAATTACATATTGTAGTTTATTGTTCTCTTTTTATTCTCGCATTGTTAACTGTTTTTCGTGTAATTCCATACAAAATTACGGTTTTAATTACTCTTGTTATCTTAATAATTTTTGACAGAAAGATTATTTTAAAAGTTGATTATAGTTTATTATTCACTTTTATTTTCCTATTCATTTTCATTGGAAATCTTGGTATAATTAAGTCGATTAGTGAGTTTTTGAAGAATATTGTTAACGGAAATGAAGTTTTAGTCGGTATTGCTTCAAGTCAGATTTTTTCAAATGTACCTGCAGCAATTCTTCTCTCAAAATTCACTGAAAATGCAAAAGATTTGCTGATTGGGGTAAACCTTGGTGGACTTGGCACACTCATAGCTTCCATGGCAAGTTTAATTTCTTTTAAATTTGTAGTTAAAGAAAAAGTTAATAATGGTAAATACATATTGACCTTCACAATATTGAACATTATATTTTTAGTGTTTAATTTGTTGTTGTGGTTAGTAATTAGATAAAAATTGGGTACTCGATTGAACCGAGTACCCATTAGTTTTATTTCTTTTGTCCATAGTAGGCATTTGCACCGTGTTTTCGGAGGTAATGCTTATCAAGTAATTCTTGTTGCATAGGTTTGATTTGCGGATTCATCATTATATTATGCCAAGCCATAAATGCAAGTTCTTCAAGAACAACTGCATTGTGAACTGCATTAAACGGGTCAGTTCCCCAAGAGAATGGTCCGTGGCTATGAACAAGGACTGACGGAATCTCGTCAGGATTGATTTTTTCAAAGGTTTCTGTAATTACAAGACCTGTTTCAAGCTCGTATTTGCCGTTAATTTCACGAGGTGTCATTTTTCTTGTACAAGGAATTTCACCGTAGAAATAGTCAGCGTGAGTAGTACCAAGTGCAGGAATTCCCATCCCTGCCTGTGCAAAGGTTGTTGCCCAACGGGAATGAGTATGAACAACACCACCAATATTAGGAAAGGCATTGTAAAGTGCCACATGAGTATCAGTATCGGATGATGGATTTAAGTCACCCTCAACTTTTTTACCGGTTTTAAGGTCAACCACAACCATATCCTCGGGCTTCATTTCACCATATTCAACACCAGATGGTTTAATAACCATTAAGCCTTTTTCTCTGTCAACACCTGAAACATTACCCCAGGTAAATGTTACAAGTTCATACTGAGGCAAGCACATATTTGCCTCATATACCTTTTTCTTTAAATCTTCAAGCATAGGTTTCTCTCCTTACTTTAATTTCCAAGCCAAATCTGCAAGGAATAAATCCTTTTCAAGACCTGCAACAGTTGTGTCCTTATTGATATGAACAAATTCAATATCCATCATATTTGCCCAGTCTTTCATCTGTTCTGCTGTTACATCATAGCTTAATACCGTGTGATGAGCACCACCTGCTGTAATCCAACATTCAATACCTGTTTCCAGCGATGGCTCCGCTCTCCACATTACACGAGCAACAGGAAGATTTGGCATTTCCATAATAGGTTTAACGCATTCGATATCCTGACAGATAAGACGAAGACGACCACCCATATCAACCAGAGATACTACAATTGCACTACCTGCTTTACCTTCAAAAACAAGACGAGCAGGGTCTTTTTCATTCATACCGATTCCAAGGTGATGTGTTTCGATTCTTGGTTTACCCTCTGCCATTGAAGGACAAACTTCAAGCATATGAGCACCGAGGCTGTATTCTTCACCTTCAACAAGGTGATATGTATAATCTTCCATAAAGCCTGTGCCACCATTTTTGCCCTCCGCCATAGCCTTCATAATAGCAGTCATAGCAGCAACTTTCCAGTCACCTTCACCACCATAGCCATAGCCCTGAGCCATCAGGTGCTGGCTTGCAAGACCCGGAAGCTGTTCCATACCGTAAAGGTCTTGGAATGTATTTGAGAATGCCATACAGCTCTCTGCGTCAAGCATTTTCTTCATTGCAATTTCTTCACGAGCCTGATAACGGATTGCTTCTATATTATCAGTTGCAAAATCATATTCTGCTTTGTAAACATCCATAAGAGCATCGATTTCAGCTTCTGTTACTTCGTTCATAACCTTTACAAGGTCACCAACTGCCCAAGTATTAACCTGCCAACCGAGTTTTGCCTGAACTTCTACCTTATCTCCTTCTGTAACAGCAACTTCACGCATATTGTCACCAAAACGCATAACTTTAAGTTCCTTACTTACAGCAACACCAACTGCTGAACGCATCCAGTCACCAAGACGAGTGCGAACTGAATCTTTTGTCCAATGTCCTGCGATAACTTTTCTCGGCATACGAAGTCTGGCTGCGATAAATCCGTGTTCACGGTCACCGTGAGCAGCCTGATTAAGATTCATAAAATCCATATCAATTTCATCGTTAGGAATTTCTGTATTATACTGTGTTGCAAGATGGCAATATGGTTTCTGTAAGTCTACAAAACCGTTAATCCACATTTTTGATGGACTGAATGTATGACACCAAGTAATAATACCTGCACATTTTTTGTCATAATTTGCCTCTCTAACAACATCTGTGATTTCTTTGTTTGTTTTTGCAGTTACTTTATAAACTACTTTGCAAGGAAGAGTACCTGATGCGTTGAGTTCATCAACCATTTCCTGTGCACGAGCTGCAACAGTTTCCAAAACTTCAGGACCATAAAGGAACTGACTGCCAACTACAAACCAAAATTCATAATTCTTAAGACTCATAATTTTTTCTCCATTCTTTTATTTAAGAGTGTTAATTGCACATTTTTCAACTGCAACTGCCGTTTCGTATCTCATAATATATTCATTGAAGCCGTCAACATCCGCTTTGTCAGGCTCAATAACACTTGCTTCATACTCTGCAAAAACTTTGTTTTCAAGATAATCTTCGAGCGGCTCATTTTCCTTGTTTACCATATATGCTGCAAGGAGTGCGATACCCCAAGCACCACCCTCACCTGCAGTTTCCATAACTGCAACGGGAGTATTAAGAGCACCTGCCATAAGTTTTTGACCGACAATAGGAGTTTTGAAAAGTCCACCGTGACCTAAAAGCTTTTCAATCTGAACATTTTCTTTATCAAAAAGAATGTTCATACCAAGGCGAAGAGTTGCCATTGTGCCATAAAGTTGTGCTCTCATAAAGTTTGCAAGAGAGAATTTGCTGTCGGGCATTCTTACAAGTAATGGTCTGCCCTCGGCAGTATCAGTTACAGGCTCACCTGAATAATAGTTGAAGTTGATAATCCCATTACAATCTGTGTCCCCTTTAAGTGCTTCGGCATAAAGCATATCATAGAGAGCAGGTTTGTTAACCTCTACACCGCTGTTTTCAAGCACTTCCGCAAAAAGTTTTACATAAGCATCAAGGTCTGATGTGCAAGTATTACAATGCACCATAGCAACTGGTTTGCCTGTTGGAGTTGTTACCATATCAATTTCTGTATAAACATCTGAAAGTGCTTTATCAAGAACAATCATACCAAAAATTGAAGTACCTGCTGAAATGTTGCCTGTTTTTGCTGCAACACTGTTTGTTGCAACCATACCTGTACCTGCATCACCCTCAGGTGGGCAAAGTGGAATTCCTGCCTCTAATTCACCGGTAGGGTCAAGGAGTAATGCACCGTCTTTTGTAAGAGTTCCCGCATTGTCCCCTGCAAGTAAAATCTTTGGAAGAATGTCAAGGAGTTTGAATGAATAACCTTTTTCTGCTACCAAAGCATCAAACTGCTCAACCATTTTTTCGTCGTAGCAATTTTTAGTGCTATCAATTGGGAACATACCTGCTGCTTCACCGATACCGATTACCTTCTCACCCGTGAGCATCCAATGAACATAGCCCTCAAGCGTTGTTAAAAAGTCGATATTCGGAAGATGGTCTTCCTTATTCAAAATTGCTTGATATAGATGTGCAATACTCCAACGCTGCGGAATATTGAACTTGAAAAGATTAGTAAGTTCAGTTGCAGACTGTTCTGTAATAGTGTTTCTCCAAGTTCTGAATTCTGCTAACTGTTTACCATCCCTATCAAACGGAAGATAACCGTGCATCATAGCAGAAAAGCCCATAGCCTTTAATTTGGTGAGTTTAACATCGTACTTTTCTTCTACGTCAACTTTAAGGTTTTTATAAGCATCCTGAAGACCTGTCCAAACATCGTCAAGATGGTATGTCCAGACACCATTTTCAAAGCGATTTTCCCAACCGTGAGAACCACTTGCGATAGGATTATGTTTTTCGTCAATCAAAACGGCTTTAATTCGTGTTGAGCCCATTTCAATACCCAACACAGCATTACCATTCCGGATTGTATTTTTAATTTCCTGAATATTCAAATTTTCCAACTCCCAACTGTGAAAATTTATCCATAAAATTATATCACTTTAAAGTGAATTTCGCAATAGAATTACAGCAATTTGCTCATTTCCACATCATTAAATGTGAAAGTTTTTGTAGGTGTTATTTCAAGAATAAAACTGATTATTTCTTCATAGGAAGCAGTTTTAATGTCAATTCGTTTCACATTCTGGTTGAATATTCCCCACTGACTACCCGCATTGTATGTTTTATAATTCCATTTTGTACGGTTTATGTTGTAAAGTTTATAAAGCATCTGTGCAAAGTATTCATTTTCACCGTTGTTATATTCGCCGTTGTAAACTGCCACTTTCCATTTTCTTCTGATTTTATCCAGTTCCTTTACACGATAGCGAATCATATCGGTTGATTTGTCATAAATGTGTAATTGATACATTACATTCTCGTATCCAAAATCATTTGGATTTGGTAAAACCTCAGTTGACCATATACCTTCAAATGAAATTATATGATTTTCGTCAACCTCTCTTATTGCCTTATAAAGAATGTCGTAAGCTTTGTTTGTCTGTGCAACTGCTTCAGCACTTTCTGCTTCCCAAGAATAGTCCCCACTATATCCACCGTTATTCTGTGGCTCATTTAAAAGGTCATAAACTGCGATTATTTCATTATCTTTATATCTTTCTGCGATAGTTGTCCAAAGTTCAACGCAAGTCTCCATTTTCTCTTCATAAAGTTCATTTCGACCTGCTTTACCAGTACTATGGTTTTTGCTTTGTCCACCCGGTGCACCGTGCATATCAAGAATGATATAAATTCCATATTTTTCACAAGTTTCGATAAGCCAGTCAATTCGCATAAATCCAGGGTTTTCATTGTGATTATCAGTAAGCCAAGTGCCGTCTTCATTCATAAAATTACGATACCAGAATGGTACACGGACGCAATTAAAACCAAGTTTCTCAATCTGTGCAATATCATTTTCAGTTATGAAATTATCCATAAAAGTTTTTTCGATTTCTGCAGTTTTTTCTTCGCCAAATCTATTGTTAAGTACTTCCAAAGTGTCATAATGTGCCCAATCATGAGTATATTCAGGCACAAATCCCATCCATGTTTCCCACAAAAGCCAGTTACCTAAATTAACACCATTAAGTACTATTTTTTTGCCATTTTCGTCAACTACATAGCCTTTTTTATTAACAGAAAGCATGCTCATTTCATGTGAGTTTTCGTAGTTGTATTCTGTTAAGGGTTTTACTTCAGGTTGAGTAACATTAACCCCTAAAAGGGATAAAAGAATTGAAATAACAAGTGATATTGATGTAATAGTTTTCATAAAGCAACATCCTTTCATAATCTAATTATATTGCATTCATACCGGGATTTCAAGAAAAATGTTGTTTATAAGTCTTCGCATACATTTGCAAAATTGAATTTGTGTGGATGTTTTATCCCCCCTTCCGTCACCTTGCGGTGACACCTTCCCCTCCAGGGGGGCAGGCTATATTAGGCTCCACCCTTGAGGGGTGCGGGTGTCCGGTGGACACCTCTGCGTAGCAGAAGCACTGCCTGAGCCGGCAGGCGAGTAATGGAGCTGTCGGGTGAAACAAGACTGAGGGGGGAAAGAAACAGACAAACTCCAATTTATACAACAAAATAATAAGGGCGGAGCAAGAACTCCGCCAAACCATTAAGATTATTTCTTTTTACATACAAAGCAGAGCCAACCGCCGTCTTCGTATCTTTCAATAATTTCAAAATCATTATCGTGGAATGCTTTTGTAACTTCTTCTTCACGAGGTTCAATAATACCCGATGTGATAAACACACCGTCATCCTTTAAGAAATCACCTACTTGTGATGAGAAAAGAATAATAATATCTGCAACAATATTAGCAACGACCACATCAAAAGTGCCTGTTACTTTGTCAACGAGGTTACCATTGAGAATTCTGTATTTTGGTGCTTCGAATCCGTTAACTCTACCATTTTCAATAGCTGTTTTAACTGCAAGCTTATCAATATCAACACCGGTTGCATTATCTGCACCCATTAAGAGTGATGCAACTGACAAAATACCGCTACCGCAACCACAATCAAGAACACTGTCCCCTGTTTTAATATGTTTTTCAAGTGTTTCAAGGCAAAGTCTTGTTGTATTATGTCCACCACTACCAAATGCAAGACCCGGTTCAATACTTAAAACTGCTCTCCCCTCAGCATCGTAATCGTCAATCCAGAGTGGACGGATAAGAAGTTTTTCACCGATTTTCATAGGTTTAAAATACTCTTTCCAGTTGTTTTCCCAGTCTTCATTTTTACAAGGCTTATATTCAATACAATGTGGAATCTTTTCGCTATCGTATCTTTCTGTCAAGAATGAAATTGCCTCTTTGTAATTCTCCTCAGGTGAGATATAAATGTGAACACACCCCTTTGTTCTGTCCTTCGCAAGAAGTTCTTCGTCAATAAGGTCAATGTTAGCAATTTCCCATGCTTCTTGTTCAAGTGTTCTGTAATCTTCAATATAGATACCGTAAGGTACAGCCATACTTGCAATATCAGCTGCACGGTCAATGTTTTCTGCATCAATTTCTATTTTGATTTCGGTCCAGTCCATAAAATCCCTCCACAAATGCAGGCATGGAAGCCTGCCACTACGCGTAAATAATAGTTAAACAATAAACAAAAAGCAGAGATTTCTCTCTGCTCTGTTTTGACGATTAGATTATATCTGCTCTTTAACTTTAGCAGCCTTACCAACTCTGTCACGAAGATAGTAGAGTTTGCTTCTGCGAACCTTACCGCGTCTAACTGTTTCTACCTTTGCAACATTTGGTGAATTTACAGGGAATACTCTTTCAACACCTACACCGTATGATACACGACGTACTGTGAATGTCTCAGAAACACCAGCACCCTTGCGAGCAATGATTGTTCCTTCAAATACCTGAATTCTTTCTCTTTCGCCTTCACGAATCTTAACGTGTACTTTAACAACGTCGCCGACTCTGATTGCCGGGTTTGCTTCTTTAACGCAACCCTCTGTCATCAATTTTAATGCGTCCATAACTAACCTCCGATAAAAATTTTTCAAGTGTTCATACCGAAGTTCAGCAGAGGACCACCCGAGATAATAGTTATTTTGTTGCGGACTACCGCAAATGCTCAAATATAATATCACAAGTCAATACAAAATGCAAGAGTTTTTTGAAAAAAGTTTTTACAGATAAACCCTTACTGTTTCACCGTGTCTTCCATTGACCGTGACAATCTCAAAGCCTTTGTAGTCTTTTGCTCTTTTTACTAAAGGTTTTAATTGTCTGTATCTGAGTTTATGAAATAACGGATGTTTTGATATCAGTAGTAATTTCAATACTCCAAATAGTATTCTGTTAAAAATCAACCAATTGGGTATTTTTATAGTTTTATTTGAATTGTTTTTAGGATAAACAACTTTCATTTTTCAACTACCACCCGTATGTCATCTCCGTTTTGAGTTTTAACAGAAACAATTTCTCCAAGCACACCAAGTTCAACCATTTTGAAAATACTTTCAAAATTTACTTTACTTAAATCTACACCTGCAAAAACACCGGATATGTCTTTACCAACATTGATGAGTTCTTTAACAAGAAGATAAGGAAGATTAACTTTAACATCGTCACCTTGAGCAGTATCAACATACACTCTGAAAATCAATTCATTTTCGTTAATCTTTTCCGTCTTTTCGAATTTGACATTTGATTGTACATCTTCGTTTTTGAAAAGTTCGTCAATAGTAATATTATAAAGTTTTGCAATATGTGGAAGTGTCATAATATCGGGACAAGCAATATCATTTTCCCATTTTGAAACTGCTTGTGCAGACACTCCAAGTTTTTCAGCAACATAATCCTGAGTATAACCTGACTGTTTTCTCAATTCATAAAGTTTTTTTCCAATTGTTTTTTCCATTTAAACCACTCCTTTGAAATTTTGCAACCGATTACACTTGCATTGTATGGTCAAATCTTCAAAAAGTAAATGTAATAAAGGTTGATTTTTTATTTTACAACCATTGGTTGAGTTGATTTTGAATGTTTTAGCATCATAAATGTTGAAATTATGGTAATTATTAAGGCAATAATCTGGAATATACTGAAAATATCAGTTGTAAGATACTCAGCAAGTATGCCAAATGTTATTGGAGAAATTAAAATACTACCATAGGACACTGCACCTTGAAGTCCTATAAAGGACTGTGAAATATCCCTGCCCATATGTATTGGTGTCAAATGTGTCATATTGGGGAATACAGGTCCGTTCCCAAGTCCTATTAAGAACAAACCTATCGTTGCAAATATAGGATTCTTAAAGAATGTGAAAACAACTGCTATAAAAACAATAGCTTCACCAATAACAATAATCTTTTTGGGTGATATTCTGTTTGCAATCAGTCCTGACATGAATCTACCCAAGGTCATTCCGATAAAGTAGAAGGTAATCATTCCCGCGGCCTTATCAGGGGTAAGTCCTTTTGAGTTTACAAGGAATGTACTACCCCACGCAAGACATACGGACTCGATTGCACACGAACCGTAATAGATTATAAGACTCCACCTTGCAATTGGAATTCTTAGAAGATGGGAAATTGAAACTACCCTTGTTTCATCCACTTCTGCCTTTTTCTCTTTAACCTTATTCCATATAGGAATTGATAAAAAACACATTATTGTAAGGGCTAATTGGAAGATAAACATTATTCTGTATCCACTCTGCCAATTGTTACTTTGCTTTAATGTGAATGACATTAAAAACGGACTGAGTGTTACGCCAACTCCATAAGAACAATGCAAGAAATTGACATGAGTTGCTGTGTAATTAAGAGCAACATAGGTGTTTAAAACATTGTCTATTCCCCCTGCTCCGAGTCCCAACGGAATTGCACAAAGGCAAAGCATAAGCATGTTTTTTGAGAATGAAAAACCAAGAATTGCAATAGCAGTTAGTGCTGTACTTATTGCAACCACCAACGGTGTTCCAAGTTTTTTAGTAAGTCTTGCACTTAAAAGACTTGAAATAATTGTTCCCATGTACATTAAGCCTGTTACAAAATTAGAATATGAAATGGATAAATCAAATTCTGTATATATTGCAGGCCAGGCTGTACCGAATAATGAGTCGGGAATTCCAAGTCCTATGTAAGTAGCAAAAATAATTATAACTAACAATGTTGCCATAAATTATCTAAAAATCTCCATATTTTCTGTATATGATTGTACTTTAATTACATCCACATCCTGTTCATCAGTTTTAGTTTTCTTTACTAAAGCACCGATTAAAAGCATTGGATTGATGTTAATACTTGTACCTGATGATAAAACTGTGTTAAGAATAAGTTTACCATCGTTTTTACTTAACTCAAAAGACTTAATATGTTCTTTGATGTTAACTTCTTTTTCGACCTTATTTCTGCCTTTTTTTGATTTTTTAAACACCATAATCTCATTGGATGAAAGTATGCTTTCTGCTCTTTCTAACAGCAGATTATCGGGATTATTAAAGATTATTTTATACTCTGCCCAACGGATGTCATTAGAAGATGTTTCGTAAACATAGATTTCCTTTACAGTAATATCAATAGGTAAAGCATTATTAAGTCTTTCTGCCAATTCAACAAGGTCAACTTCTTCCATAAGACGAAAATCAACAGTTTCGCATAGACTTTCAAACCCTAATGACAAGGGCATTGCAAATGTTAAAAATGCGTGAGGATTAAACCCTTCTGTAAACCAAACCGGTACATTGGCTCTTTTCATAGCACGAGTAATGCAACGAACTGTATCAAGATGGGAAATAAACTTTGCCATACCTGTTTTTTGGAATGACATTCGCACATCCATAGCCCATTTTTTAACTTCTGGCATCGCATTTACCCCCATTCAATTTGTTTGCACCACAAGCAGAGCATTTAATTCTACAATGAGGTGTCGTTTTACTCAAGTGTGCTTTTTTGTTTTCATCAATAAGAAATTCTTTACGGATACCATAGTCCATAATATCCCAAGGCAAGATTTCATCGTAATTCCTGCGACGATTTGCATAGAATTCTGTTGTAAGGTTGCATTCATTAAATGCTTCTCGCCATTTATTGAAATCAAAAAATTCGTCCCAACTATCAAATTTACAACCCTTTTGCCAAGCTTTATAAATAACCTCGCCAAGTCGTCTGTCACCACGAGCCAAAACGCCCTCTAGAACGGATGTGTCGGATTGATGATAACTGATTGTGATTTTTCTGCTTGTTGTACTTGAAAGCAAATGTTTCTGCTTTTCAATGAGCATATCGGCAGTATCCTGTGGCTCCCACTGGAAAGGTGTAAACGGTTTTGGCACAAATGATGCACAGCTTACACT
>JAZSBY010000044.1:0-16792 GCA_045602655.1 Candidatus Fimenecus sp.
CCGAAAGCAACTGCCTTATTACCTGACTCTGCATTTGGCATATATGGTGATAAAATAACGGGTCTACCGAAGATTGTGTCGTTATTTTCATCCCAGATGTATCTGCCACTGCTATCCTTGAGCATACGGAGTTTTAACGCAGTATCATCATTAATGATAAATACACCATTCTTTCTGTACTCTGCTTCAAGTGAGAAGAACAACTTGATAATATCATCAGTTGTAATTTCGCCTTCAGTTTCAGTTACTATAGATGCATCTGCAGTTGTAATACCTTTAGGTTCATTTACACCATTACCTGAAATGAATGCCTTTTCTTCTGCTCTGCAAAATGCTCTTGCAAATTCTCTGCAGATAAACTTCTTAACATCAAAACCCATATCTCTTACAAAAGAGTTCTTGATTTTAACAAGTGCTGCAACCTTGTGTGATTTTACACCCATATTAGAGTGGTCATCACTAATTTCAGGGTAGAGTGTGTTTTCATCAATCCATTCTGCAATTGCAGTTGATGTAAGTGTATTGATTGTGCCTCCAAATGTTGGTGCTTTAAACACAGTACCAAGCGTTCTGAAAAAGTTATTTTTCTTGAGTTCTGCATTGAACTCTTTTAAAAACTCTTCGGGTGCAATCATACCGTTGTTGATTGTTGGAACATTGTTGCTAATTTCCTTTCTTCTTACTGCGTTCCAGAATTCATAAGAAGTTGTGTTGTTAATATTTGACATAGAATTGTCCTCCAAAAATAACTTATTAAAACTTTTTCAATCAAAAGTTTCTGTAGATTTGTTGATATACAAGGGTTTGTATGGGGGTATTCCCTGCAAAACTTATGCGAAAATTCACACAAGACCCTGCGCCGCTGTTCATATGTAAAAGTCACAACGATTTTTATACCCCCATACCCATCTTAAAAGATGATTGGGTAATAGCTTCTAGCTTTACAGAACTTACTCATTGATGTTAAGTTTTTGAATGTATATCTGTTTCTGCCATCTATAACACACCAATGGTAGTTGTCAGGGTCGTTGTACATATATGCACGAACAACTCGTCCGTCTTTCTGCTTCCAAGCAAATACCTGACGGTAGTTTTTATTATCTAAATACATTAGGATTCCTCCTTGAATTATGATTTATAGTTGTGCTCTTTAAGATAAGCACGGAGTTCTTCTTCTGTATCGAAGTAATGACCATTACCACGATACTGTAAGCACCATTTCTTCGGTGCGTAAGAATGCTTGTTCTTCATGATGATTACTGCATAATGCCTGTCCTGTGGAAGGATGTCAATCACATCGAAATCATCAAGATTAAGACCCTTGTGAAGGTATCGTTTAAGCTTCCATCTATCGAAAAATATCACAATTATCACCTCCCATATCATTTGTGGAGTAATGTGGTAGTTTTTATAGGTAATTTTCTATATATATAACTTATATATAAATAACCTATATTTCTTACCACAAACTACCACAAGTATTAAATGACAAAGATATTGTCCTTAAGTTTGAAGCCTGTAATGAGTCTTGTTTTATCTCCACCAGCCATAGGTCGCTTTTCTACAATGTCAGCTTTTGTGCCGAGTGCTTTATAGAAATTACGATTACTTTCAGGATAGTATCCGTTTTCACTACACCAATTGCGATAGGCATTGTAAACAGATGAGGTTTTAATTTCACCGTCATACTGTTCCTCAAGACAATCATCAATGAAAAGCTGAATCTTGTCACTATCATGGCAGTACTGATTTGTTGCATCTGTTACTGCCTTTGGTGGATTTAATCCTTCATTGCAAAGTGATATATAACCTTGGATTAACCAATTCAATATGGCACTTTGGACTTCTGCCTTGGCAAACTCTGTCTTGAGAGAAGTATCCTGTTCCCAAGGTTCAAAATGTCTGTCAAAGGGAATTGTGAAAATACGATTGCTTGAGAATAATGTCATATCTGTTATCACAGGTAAATAATTCGTATTTACATACAATTTGAACTGTGGTTTAAAGTCAAAAGAGTTCTCGTGTAAGTACCGGGCATTGATAGTATCATTACCGGTCATGCTTTTAACTTGAGCTGCATTGAGAGTTATCCCTCTGCTCGGCTCTGATATGTTGGCAAACCTCAATCCTGATAATCTTGCTATATCCTCTGTAGGATTTTGGCTACTGTTGTTTTGTTTTGCAGCAATAGTTTCAGGTCTTACGGACTTACCGTAGTCACCCATGACACCGAGTATGCTTTCCATAAGTGTACCTTTACCATTTCTGGTAGTAGCACCGTATAGGAAAAACATACACTCAAATTTTGTGTCACCGGTTAAGGCATAACCTAATACTTTCTGCAGAAACTTTGCTTTTTCTTCATCGTTACTCATAACCTCCGTGATGAAAGAATCAAATCGTTCATTTGTTGCCACAGGGTCATAAACTACAGGAGATATCTTCGTTAGAAAATCATCTGCATTGTGTTCATAAAAAGACATTGTTTCAAGGTTCAAAGTTCCGTTTGCACAGTTGAATAAATATGGGTTTTTATCAAATTCACACATACTCAATGGATAGATGCTTCGTGCATCCTTCAGGATGATTTCACGATTTCTTCGTGATTGCCATTTGCTACGATATTTAAGATACTCGATACGTTTTAGTTCATCAGTTATGGTGATAGCGTGTGTAATTAAGGCATCTGCCAAGTCCTTACACAGTTCCATCGTCTTTAATGACTCCACATCTTCACACCAATGGCTACCATCAAAGTAGAACCATTTCTTGCGTTCAGGCACGTATCTTACCTTGTCCTTAAATACATCAGCAAAGAGTTTACCATTGCCACTATCTGTCCATTGATACCTTTCTCGGTCCTCAGGGTGAAATTCTGTTAGGTCAAGGACACCATCATACTTAACACCTACGGGAATATAGAATGCTGTCGCATTTGCTACCGCTTTGTTAAGTGTGATTTCACCGTAAGTACTACCACTTTGTGCTCTATCCCACTTATCACGCATAAGGCCAGACATTCTGAAAAGCCTATCCATCTGCTCGATATCACCATTACTCCAGAATGCTAAATATGAGGCAAGGGACATATCGGCTTCACTATGAGATTTACCTTCAGGAATTTTACCTTCCCACAAATCTACAAACTTAAAACCACTAATGGATGCCATTGCTTTGTTAAGTACACTTTCATCAGAAAGGTAGCTAACACGATTAGTATCAATCTTTGACTTGACAACAAACGGTCGTTTCATATATGTATCGAGAATTTCCGGAAGTACAGCATTGCAGTTTGCTATACCATAATCATTAAGATTATTACCTGTAAGTGTAACAAACTTATTTGTTGCACCTGACACATATACTTCAAGCTTACGTTTTCTGTTATGGATGCCATATGTGATTTTATCGTAGTTGAAATCATCAACTTTGAAGATGATGCGAACCCCGGTGCCTGACGGACTTAATTCTGTATAGGACTTCATTGTATTGATGATGTCAGTTGCCATTTCATTTGGCACACCATCTTCAACACAATGGTCGATGTCAATGGCACTAAAACCATTAAATACACCCATACCTATACCTGCGTACTTGTCCACCAATTTGCTTACCGAGTCGAAACTTGAAAAGTCGGTTGCTGAATTTATACGAGCTTTTGCACCATTTATTTTGTATGGGACTTTAGTTTTCTCACCTTTACGAGTCTCATACTTCCACAAACAGAACAGAGCATCCTGCTTCAGCTCGTTTGGAATATTTGGATACATAATTGCCTCCCATCATATTAGAATGTATTACAAGGCCTTGTAACAATTATTATTTTAGCGTATAATGTTACCAAAACAAATAAGTCGTCCGGTAAGAATACGGTAAGAACAGGAGTGGCATAATGAGAACACATACAAATACTTTTCTAGCAGCAAGTCTAAACGAAAATAAAAAAATCACCGCTAAACTAGACGAATATGAAGTCATAGATAGCAATGATGGTATTCTTATTAATGGTATTGTACCTGAAGGGAAAGTGCCAAAATTTAAAGAAGGCTTCGGTTGGACATATGAAGATGTGCTGATGTCCTTGTGTAATCTTTATTTGAAAATAAAAGACCTTGATGCTAATGAAAAAACTAAGCATATTATTTCTTGGTGTAAAAGAAATGTTTATCCTTATGAATTACATCTTGCAAATATAAGTGCTTTTGATGATAAACACATGAATGATGCTCGTTATTGGGAAGCGGTTCACGATTTTGATGGATTTACCTTTTCATTAAATGATTTTTATAATGATTTAGAAAAACTGTATGTTATGAATCATATCACAATGAATATTTATAATATAACAACAGGCAGAAACGCTGATGATGTTGTTTGGCTAGAAGATAATTTATCACAATCGATTTCGGGAATTGAAAGATTGTCTGAAACAATGCGCTTAAGCAAAATTTCAAGATTTTTAAGTGACAAATTCCCAAAACTTGAATTTTCATATGCAGTTGACAATTTAGGTGACTTACAAATCGTACCAGAATTTAACTCGGTTTTTGATGTTGCTTATTACATAATGGCAAGGAAACGAATCACAAGTCCTATGATGGATAGTGATATGTGGGAAGATGATTATAGCATTTGTGAAAGTTGCAAGATGTTCTTTATAAAGAATACATATAACCAAAAGTATTGTGATAAACTTGAATGCCAAAATGAACGTAATCGCATAAAGTCCAAAAGAGCCTATCAGAAAAAGCATCATCAACCATAAATGAGTAATGCATCACTTAATTGTGGTGCATTTTTTATTCTTTTTTGGCTTCCATATAAACGAAAAGCTATGCCAATACGATAAAAGTACACTTTAATTACTTAAGTACATTCATTCTACGAATCATAGGTTGATGTTTTAATTAAAATTTCGTATAATTTGTTTGAAAGAAGTTGATTATATGAACCCTGAAAAAACAGGTACTTTTATTGCGACTCTGCGAAAGCAGAAACAAATGACTCAAAAAGATTTAGCAAACAAAATAGGTGTTACAGACAAAGCCATTTCACGTTGGGAAACAGGTAAAGGATATCCTGATATTGAAATTATACCTTCGTTAGCGGAGGCTCTTTCTGTTACTCTTACAGAATTGTTGAATGGTGAAACTGTACCAAAAGAACAACTCATTACAGTAGCAGATACAAATTTAAATTATGTGTGTAACAAAGCCTTAAAAAAACGCAAAAAATATATAAGAAGTATCATCGCAATCTCAATCGTTGCATTTATCATTGTTGTAATATTGATAGTTTCAAATATATTTTTGATAAATAAATCTAAAGATTTGATAGGTTCTAATAATTGCATCGCAGCAAATGATTATTCATACATTATGTATTATGATGAAAAATACATTCCGTTAAATACAGGCTACATATCAAAAGGTATTCCATCTGAAAGTGGTGCATATGATTGCGTACTTGGTGAGAAATCAGTTTATGAAGTGAAAGTCGATGGTAGTACATTATTATACAAAATGTTATTTGGCGAATCACTATATTCCGTAAAAGGTGTAGTAGATGATGATATTATCTTTTTAGAAACAGACTATGATTTTTTATCCACACAATACTATGTGAAAGAAAATAAATATGATTATTACAATCAAATGTTGTTGGTTGCTCAACCAATAGATTACTATGTTCAGATAGAACAAAAAGACTTGAATATAAAAAATGTTGCTGTCAGCAGTAGTATTGTACAAGCAATAAAAGATGCGGAAAAAGGTGATGTTGATACAACTGTTGAAACCAGTACCTACCGTAGCAAGGGCGAAGAGTTTATTCCTGTATTAGCATTTGAAGAAAACCATATTTTCTATCAATTTCAGGGTGAACTTTTGTATAAAAACGGAAAATATTATTGGTATGGATATCATGGATTACCTGATTATTCTAGTCATCCCTATCTTATAGATGAATCGTATTATAATGAACTTAATAAACTATTTTCATACTTATATGAATAAAAACGAGCAAAATAATCGAAATATTTCAAAAAACCACTTGACTGTAAACCTTGTTTATACTTTATAATCACCTTGAAAACAGTCAAAAGGAGCGATTAAGATGAATGTCCAAGATGTAGAAAAAGAATTGAATATTACTCGTGCTAACATTCGCTTTTATGAACGAGAAGGTTTACTTTCACCAACTAGAAAAGAAAATGGTTATCGTGATTATACTGATGAGGATATTGCACGACTCAAAAAAATCATTATATTTAGAAAACTTGGACTTCCTGTTGCTGATATAAAGGGGATTTTAAATGGCACGATACAATTACAAGATACAATAAAATCAAATATTACAAATTTAGAAAAGACATTGGACGATTTAAGTGGTTCAATTGATGTGTGTGATGAAATTATTTCAAATAATATCGATGCAAAAGATTTTTCAGAAGAATACTTTTGGGATTTAATAAACAAAAGAGAGAATGAAGGTAAAAACTTCAAAAGTATTTATGGAGATTATTTAAATAAACATCATAAATCAAATTTTATGTTGTTGTTCATCGTGTGTATTGCACCTTTACTTAATATTCTTTTTGATTACTTTCTCTTAAATGAAAAGCCAGAAATCAAGTCCATAATTCTTGCAATTGTTTGTCTGTGTTTTCCTATATCGTATATTGTTTTCAGTTATAGAATTTCTAAAGATTTAGAATAGTGATTTAATAAGGAGGATTATGCCATGAAAAAACTACTGTCGATTTTTATTTCATTCATCATATTAGTTTTATCAATATCGTGCTGCTTTTCAGTAGTAGCAGAGGGTGTTGAGGAATTTCAATATAAAAAAGCGAGTAATGAATTGCAGAGCTTTGCAAAAGAAGTATATGCTTTGACAAGTAAATACGATTCAGATATGGACAATTCTCATAATTCTTCCGAAAGCAATGAAATCATTAGTTTTATGTCTTCTGCTTCAAATGAAAGCAATATAGGTTATGAGTGTTTTGAAACAAACAGATTAATTGTTTATTCAGATGAAGCGTTTGATACTTGTGGTGCAATAGAACATCTTTCAGGATATGAAGATATTCATTTACTTCAATATGAAAATCTTGAAGATACAATTAACGCATATACATATTTATCAGAAGATAAAGATATTGACTCTGTTGAGCCTGATGTAATTATTACATTAGAGGAGTTTGAAGAGGAAGAAGAAACAGAAACTTTAAATGACATAGATTACCCACACGACACATCTATAACACCATCCTGGGGTTATGAACGAATTCAAACCTATGACGCTTTTCAGTACATTTTACAGCATAAAGCTCTTAATGATTTACCTGAAATTGTTGTTGGTATTATAGATAGTGGTATTTGGACTGGAAATAAATACTTTGATGAACGATTGATTTGTGCATATTCATTTATTGGCAAAGACCCATATAGCGATACTTCAGGTCATGGGTCAAAAGTTGCAGGTGTAATCCTAGAAAACACCTTACCTAATGTAAAAATAATTTCTTATCAAGCATTTGAAAAAAACGGCACCTCAACAACGAGTTTGATTTATTTAGCTGAAGAACAGGCTCAACTTGACGGAGTTGATATTATAAATAGTAGTTATGGTCAGCTTCATCCAAATGGTGACACAGTTAATTATAACTTTACTGATATACAAAATGATGGTTATTTACAGGTTGCTGGTGCAGGAAATGACAGCACTACAATTTTGCATACTCCTGCATCTCGTCCAAATGCTATAAGTGTTGCCAGTTTAAGAAATAATGACAAACTTGCAAATTATTCAAACAGAGGTCAATGGGTGGATGTCGCAGCTCCCGGAACAAATATTTCAACACCACTTACAAGTTGCGAGGGGAAAAAAACAGTCTGGAGCGGAACATCGTGTGCAACACCTTTTGTTGTTTCTGTCTGTGCAATGATAATGACACAATATCCAACCTTTTCAAATTCTCTTGTTGCAAAAGTTCTATTTGAATCATGTGAAAAATCCGATGTTAATGTTTATCATGGAATTGTAAATATGTTTAAAGCAGTTACATTTTATGATGCTGATGCTCGTCAAACATCAATGCCACAGTTTAGTTTAGAATCAAAACCAACAGAAAATCAGTTTTATTCTGAAACACAGTATGTAGAACTTTCTTGTTCAGATAATGATGCTAAAATTTATTATACTTTAGATAAAAGTATTCCAAGCCAATCGAACGGTACATTATACACTGAACCAATTGAAATTTCGACTACAACAACTATATATGCTGTTGCATATACAAATGATTATTTTAAAAGCGAAGTTGCAAAAAGAGAATTTTTAATACGAATACCACTTTCAAATTATCCAAATGAAAATGGATGGCATATTCGTGATAACGGAATGATTTGGGGATATAGTGGAGCTGATATGGATTTAATTGTTCCAAAAACAGTACTTGGAATTGAAGTAAAAGGTATTGAAAGTGAAACATTTTCAGAACAAGCTTACATTAAGTCCATCGCTATGCCTGAAGGCTTAACAACTATTGAAGAAAAAGCATTTTACAATTGCAATTCATTAACATCGTTAATTGCACCGGGAGTAACGGATATTGGTGTATCTGCTTTCCATGGGTGCAGTAATCTTAATGAGGTTTTCTTGCCAAATTTACAAACCATTGGGAAAGGTGCTTTTAGAGTAACAGGTTCAATAGAGGGTTTTCCATTTGAAAACTTAAAGAAAGTACCTACAAATGCCTTTTGGGGTTCTGATGTATATAGGGTAAATCTTGATAATGCTACATCAATTCAAGGTTCAGCATTTGCATATTGCACATCATTAACAGATGTTTCCATACCGAAAATTGATACAGAAATCAATATGGGTTCAGCAGTATTCAGAAATTGCCCTATGCTTGAAAAAGTAGTGTTTAACGAAAATACTGTTTATATTCCTGAACATACATTCAATGGTTGTAATTTTTCTTCGTTGGATTGTTTTGACACAATTGAAACTATTGACACTTATGCTTTTTCAAATAATAATGCATTAACTGATATAACAATGAAATCCGTAGAATACATTGGCTCATCCGCATTTGAAAACTGTCAAAATTTAACGACTGTAGTTTTTCCAAATATCGAGTATATTGACTATGAAGCATTTAAAGATTGTTCTTCATTAACTTCACTTACCTTATCTAATTGTGTTAGTGAAATAGGTTCAGATGCTTTTAATGGCTGTGATAGTTTGAAGTATCTTTTAGTGAATGGCGAAATGCGTTTATACGGTAATGTATTTGCAGGAAGTAATGTTGAAAGATTAGAAATGAATGGTGTTGGTTTGGCAGATAGCTTACCGATTGTTGAAAATAGCATTATTGCAATGCCATCAACTTTCTATGAATGCAAAGAAGATACTAAAGGAAGAAACTATCAAGTTTATGGCACAGGCGGAACTTATGCGGAAGAATGGGCTAAAAACAACGGACATACATTTATTGAAATATACCAAGATACTGCAATTCTTAAAGATGTTCCAATGGAATACACAGGAAATGGTGAAATTCTTTCACCTGATGTGATTGGTTTTAATAGGACTTACCAATGGTATAGCAATACTGAACCAAATAACACAACAGGAACACCGATTGAAGGTGCTACAAGTAAAGATTTCAACCCTGCGGATTTCCCTGAAGCTCGTTACTATTATTGTGTAATTACAAGTACAGACAAAGGTTATGACCCGATTGAAATTCGCACAGGCATCACAGAAAACAAAGTAATGCATATTCATACTGAAGAAGAGATTCCTGCAGTTGCTCCAACTTGTACTGAAACAGGACTTACAGTAGGTGTGAAATGCTCCGAATGTGGTGAAATCATTACAGCACAACAAGAAATACCTGCCCTCGGTCACAAGTATGAATCTGTTATAAAAACTCCAACTTGTACAGAACAAGGTTATACAACATACACTTGTGAATGTGGTGACAGTTATGTTAGCGATTATGTAAATGCAACAGGTCATAACTATTCATCAAAAACCACAACTCCTGCAACTCATACAGCAACAGGTGTAATGACATATACATGTCCTTGTGGTGATACATACACAGAAACCATTGATAAACTTGCAGAACATAATCATCAAGCAGTAATTACATCTCCTACTTGTACAGAACAGGGATATACGACTTACACCTGCGAATGTGATGATAGTTATGTTGATGATTATGTAGATGCCACAGGTCACGCAGACAACGACAATAACGGTTATTGCGACACATGTAGTGAAACGATTGAAGTAGACACCCCATCAGATGACTGTGACTGTGGATGCCACCAGTCCGGAATTAAGAAAATCATCTATATTATCATTCTCTTCTTCCAACGCCTATTCGGTTTAAATAAAACTTGTGATTGTGGTGTAATTCACTACTAATCCCACATTTATTTAAATGTAATGAAGAGTTAAAACTAAATAACTAATATACAAATCAAGCACCAATTATTACGTTGGTGCTTGATTTTTTGTCACTTTTTGGTAATTTATTACGATTATGAATATATGGGGATAATAAATAACGGTAAGTTAAATGAAAACATTTTTATAAAAACAGTAGAAAAAGTTATAATTATGTGATATACTGTACGCGTATTTGTTAATGAAGAATTAATTCTTTTTTAAAGTGGTATTATATTATATTATTAGTTATATAAATATCATACATGGAGGTCTAGCTATGAAACAGTACAAAAACAATACTCTTTCTACAGTGATTTTTCGAGTTGACTTTGTAAGTCCAATAAATGTTGATGACGATGGATTGGACAAAGCGTGTATGTCTATTTACCCTGTAAAGCAAACGGAAACTATAAACGAGGAGAATGTTACTACTAGTTTTAATGAAAAAGGTGAAATGTCCATTGAGAGAAATGTAGTTTCGTTTGCGAATAAAAAGTATTCTGACCGACAGTTAATGCGTTATATCACAGTTTCTCCTAAATATGTATTAACTGAAGTAACAAATTATATATCATATGAAGATATCCGAACAACATTTATATCAGTTTTCGATGCTATTCGTAAAGCTAATCCTGATGTAGTTGTTTCAAGAATTGGCATGAGATATGTTAATCAGATAGATTTATCTTCGTATAAAAAAACGACTAGAAAAAGTTTTGTTAAACAAAATTTGTTTGAAAGTGTTTACGACGATATCATTGATGATAGTTTATCAGCGAGAACACAGCATCTTGCTGAAATAATAATTGATGATTACCGAGTACGTTGTGTAACAGGCTTGTTTAATCCAGACTATCCAGCAGCTATTAAAAGAAATATTGTAACATTAGATTTTGATGCTTTCATTCAAGGAAATGTTGATTCATCTGATGTTGCAAGTTATTTAGATAAATTTCATGATTCAATACAGGTTTTATTTGAAGAGTCAATTTTAGCAAAGCAAAGAGAACAAATGGGAATGATAGAAAATGAATAATAATGGCGGAACGCTAATTGGGGAGAATCTATCTTCTTTTGATTTTGCCTTAAACAATGGTGGAACAACCTTACAATATTCAGAAAGAGATAATGTGCATAATGGAGATGACACCAACCAAAAAGATGAAAGTCTTCTTCATCCTTCTGTTGACACACAGGATGTGTCAAAACCATATCGCATTATTTTTAAGGGAGTACTGGTACATGACTAATTCAGTAAAATGGGATGATGGGCAAATCCACCAAGGTGATGTATATTGTGATATTGACTATATTGAATACGCAGATGTAATAGATGGTCGTGTTGATATTTCAAAAATTCGATATCAATACGTTATGGTTCTTTCTCAAGAGTGTGACTTAACTCAAGATTATAGAGAACGAAAAAAGAGAACGACAGGGGAACCGATGATTTATGACAAAGTGCTGCAAAGTGTTATTGTTGTTCCCATGTTTAACTATGAACATTTTAAAGACGGAAGTCATCTATCTAATCTTGGATTTAAAATGGCAACAGATTACATAAACCCTAAAAAAACACCTGCCAAAACTTTAATGCAAAACAATAATCCGCGTTATCATTATATTGATTTTGGTGAAAGCATTCCAATCGTTCCTTCGGTAATGGACTTCAAACGGTTTTTCACAATTGATATTAATACTCTTTATAAAATCAAAGATTCTCATTACATATGTTCTGTAGATACTTTGTTTCGAGAAAGAACATCCCAACGATTTTCAAACTTTTTGTCAAGAATTGGTTTGCCTGGTGGTGTTTAATCCATTATTTATGACAAATAAAAGACTACACATGAAATTAATCTTGTGTAGTCTGATTTTGTTTTGTACCACTTGAAGGGCGTGTCGGTTTTTACTTGTTTTGTAAAATCCCTAATTTACGCTCCCTACTCAGCGTCCCCTACATTGATTTATTGAAAATTCATTTTGCACTTACATACTTTCAGGTGTACTGATGCTGAATGTTTCAAGAATATTTGTAATTACATTCATAACACAAGTGCAAAGATAAAGTCGAGCCTGCATAAGTGCTTCATCTTCCACAGCAACACGACAAGCATTGTAGAACTTGTGGAAAAGTGTTGCAAGGTCGATACAGTAACGAGTAATTTTTGCAGGGTCATAGTTCTTTGCAGAGTTCACGATTTCATCTGTAAGCGATGCAAGGTGACGAATTAGTTCGATTTCTTCAGGAGCAGTTAAGAGTTTCAACTCATCCTTTGTGCAATCACGAACTGTTACACCGTCTGCTTCAATCTTACGCAAAATACTATGAATACGAGCATTTGCATACTGACAATAGTAAACAGGGTTCTGGCTTGACTGTTCAACCGCCAAATCAAGGTCAAAATCCATCTGTGAGCCCGGTTCACGCATATTAAAGAGGAAACGAACTGCATCAACCGGAATATCTTCAAGCAAATCAACAAGTGTGATTGCCTTACCTGTTCTCTTGCTCATTCTTACAACCTCGCCGTCACGAGTAAGACGAACGAGCTGCATCAAGATAATATCAAGACGACTGCTGTCAAGGTCAAGAGCTTCAAGAACACCTTTAAGACGGGCAACATGACCGTGGTGGTCTGCACCCCAGATGTTAATAGCCTTGTCAAAGCCACGGGTAACAAGTTTGTTTTTATGATAAGCAATATCTGCTGCGAAATATGTTGGATTACCGTTCTGACGGATAAGAACATCGTCTTTGAGCTCAAGTTTATCGATTTCTTCCTGAGTTTTACCTTGTTTCAGAAGCATTTCTGTCTGTACTTTGATATTGTTATACCAAACAGCACCGTCTTTTTCGTAAGTCAAGCCTTTATTTGTAAGATACTCGATAACCTCTTTAACAGCACCGCTGTTGTGAAGCTGACTTTCCATAAACCAAGTGTTATACTCAATTCTGTACTTTGCCATATTGGCTTTCATATTGTCGATGTTTTTAGGTAATGCAAACTCTACAAGTGCCTTTCTTCTCTCATCTTCGCTCTTATTTAAATACTCATCACCGTAAACATCGGCAAACTGCTGTGCCCTTTCCTTAATGTCTTCCCCGTGATAGCTGTCTTCTGGGAGTGCTACTGCATCTTCCCCTTTGAAAATCTGCTGATAACGAACATCAAGTGAAAGACCGAATTTTTCAATCTGATTGCCTGCGTCATTAACATAGAATTCTCTTTCTACCTCATAGCCTGCCATATCAAGCACGGATGCTAAACAGTCACCCAAAGCACCTCCACGAGCATTACCCATGTGCATTGGACCGGTTGGGTTAGCAGAAACAAATTCAACATTGATTTTCTTGCCTTCACCGTAATCACTTCTGCCGTAATCCTTGCCTTTTGCCTTAACATCAAGCAAAATATCTGCATAGAAATCCTTGGAAAGTGTAAAGTTTACAAAGCCTGCACCTGCAACTGTGCAAGAATCAAAATATGAACCGTCAAGCTGAATGTATTTTGCAACTAAATCTGCAATCATTTTTGGTGCACGACGGAAAACCTTTGCACAAACGAAGGCGATATTTGATGAATAGTCACCGTTATCACGATTTGCGGGTACTTCAATATTGAATGCAGGAATCGGCTCTGCAGGGATTTCACCTTCTGCTACTGCCTTACCTAGAGCATCAACAATAAGTGTATGTAATTCGTTAGTAGCCTGTTTAACAAGTTTTGACATCCTTATTTCTCCTCAATATATATAATCATTGTGTTTTCTGATACAAATCCGTTATTAAAATCAAGAGAATATCTCATTTTGAGAACCGCTCCTGTTTCACCCCTTGACCAATCAACCTGATTTCCGTAAATACCCATTGTCAATTCACCATAAGGTGTTTTGTAAAATGTGTGGTGGCGTTTGCCTTTTTCAACCATCATTTCAGAACTGAACTGACCATTACGGACAATGCTAACAGTATCATTTTCGAAAACTGTGATTGTTGTTTCTTCTGGGCCTGTTTCCTCATTATTCTCTATGTATTCAATTATATTCTTGTTACCGTCATAAGTAATACGACCTAAAACTGACATTTCACCCGCATGGTCGCCGTTTTCAGTGCGTTGCTTACTGACAATTCTTATAACCGCGTTTGTTCTCATTGTGCAAATTCCTTTTCCCACTTTTCCATAGCGAATGTGCAGAGTTTGTCGATTAAATCGCCATAAGAAATTCCTGCCTTATCCATAAGCATTGGGTACATACTGATATTTGTAAATCCCGGAAGTGTGTTTGGCTCGTTTAAAAGCACTGCACCGTCAGAATATCTTACGAAAAAGTCAACTCGTGCAAGACCTGAACAACCCCACGCCTTATATGCCTTTATTGCCTTTTCCTGAACCTCTTTAATTTTATCTTCACCGATTCTTGCAGGGATATGAAGACCGCTGTCGGACTCATATTTTGCCTCAAAATCGTAAAACTCATTACTTGGCTCGATTTCGCCGACAGCACCTGCAAACGGCTCATCATTACCCATAACAGCACATTCAACTTCAGCACCGAGAATTGCTTCTTCAACCACAACTCGTGAATCGAACTGCAAAGCATAATCAAGTCCTCGCTGAATTTCTTCAAGGGTTTTGGCTTTAACAACGCCAACGGAAGACCCTGCATTTGCAGGTTTAATGAATACGGGAAGTCCTAAATATTCTTCACATTCTCTTGCAAATTCTCTGCCGCGACGCTCAAAATCGTATTTTGTTATGTATTTCCACTTTGCCTGCTGGATTCCGTTAATGTCGCAGATTGCGTTTGTCATAGCCTTATCCATACAAACAGCAGATGCCATTGTGTTGCAACCAACATAAGGAATACCCGCAATTGTGAGAAGCCCTTGCATTGTTCCGTCCTCACCATTCTTACCGTGCATCACAGGGAAGCAAACATCAATTTTAACTTTCTCATAACCATTTTCGTTGAAAACAATGATACCACGGTCAGCACGGTCTGTTGAAATTACTGCTTTTTTAAGATGTGCCTTATCCAAAAACCAACCGTCTTTGGGAAGATTGTTGAAATCGCCGTCATAAAGGAACATTTCACCTTGTTTGGTGATTCCCATCATAATTACATTGTATTTATCCTTTGGGATATTTCTGATAACAGATGTTGCAGAAACGCAGGAAACATCGTGTTCAGAAGAAACACCACCAAAAATTATAAGTGCATTTTTCATATTTTTCGCTCCGTAATCGACTGATAGTCATAGATATAGTTATTTTAACACAATATATTTGACTAATCAATTATAATATTCACAAATTTTTAATGACAAAACAAAATAAATGTGTTATATTATATAGGATATATAATATTTTATGATTTGAGGTACAGAAAATGCTCAACAGAAATGATGCCCTTGCTCTTATTTTAAAGGGTTGTACAGAAAAATTTGAACAGCTTGGTTTTACATCAGGTTCCGTTTGCGAAGATGGTGACGAGGCTTATGTGGATTTTACAAAGGATGACATTATAATCCGTCTTTTAAGCCACGATAATCTTCTTGATGTTACAGAAAAAGCAGGTGACGGAGATTTTGTTAAAACAGAATCCAATCTTCTTGATTTAGAATCTTTTGAAGAAAGAGATGTTAAATCTCTCTGCAACGAAATTTGTGATACAGTAAGCTCTTCTTACGGCAAAAAGGCTCATCAGGTTGCTGCAAAGAAAACTCCACACACAATTTCAAAATCTGCCGCTAAAAACGGTACAGAATATGACGCGAACACTCTTGCAAGTCGTATTTCTACTCTTTATCCTGAACTTAAGGATGCATACAAAGAGAATTTCCAGACTTATGACGAATTTTTAGGCGATGATTTCTTTGTGAACCACGCCAACAAATACATTATGGAGACAATCCGTGGTAACGACAAACAGCAGATGAAGAAACTCTTCAAAATCTTAAGTGATATTTATGAAAACGGCTCAAACGATGTTCAGGACCTTGTTGTTGTTACAATTTTAGGTGAAATTGACAATGACGAAAGACTTATTGCAAAATGTCGTGAAGAAATCACAGACGAAGATTTCTATGAAACTCTTGTTGCTGTTAACAAGTATCTCGCTTCTCCTGCAGGTAAAAAAGCAAGAAAGCTTATGGAAAACCCTCCTGCTTACAAACCACCTAAGAAAAATAAAGGTATGATGGCATCAATGATGCAGAATTCAATGCCCCAGCAGTAAAATACAAAGTAAATATACAAAAAGGCAGTTCAAACGAACTGCCTTAATTTTTTGTTGAATTGTTGCGTTTATGAAA
>JAZSBY010000045.1:0-15458 GCA_045602655.1 Candidatus Fimenecus sp.
AAAGGAGTGATGAAATGATAAATACAAAATTTACTTATGAACAGTATTGTACTCATATCAAAAAGAATATTATTATTGAGGAAACACTTTTAGAAGACGGAACTAAAAAAATAGTGTGTACAAATACAAAGTGCATACACAATGAAAAAGACTGCAGAAATAAATTACGACAAAATAATTGATTTATTTATTGACCGTTTGAATAAATAATAGTATAATTATTTACACATAAAAAATATTTAACATTATTCTATATTTTCAGCGGTGATTTTATGCAGAAAATTGTTGATTCGGTTTACGATATCATCGCATTCTCAAACGGTATCATTTACACAAAAAAGACAGTGCTTGAAAATGGGGCTGTTAAGGTAAGCTTCTACGGATATGATATAAAAAGAATGCAAAATACTCCGGTGACCAAAAGTGTATATCTTTTAAATAAATATGGTCCCGAATACAAAAAAATATCAGAACAACTTGGTGATTATGTTTCCTGTGACGCAGACATTCTTCCTAACAAATATGTTGTTGTGGTTTATAACAGCGGTGAAACAGGGATTTTCTCACCTGAGGGCGAAATGGTATGGTCAAGTGATTTGAATTATCAGGGTAGTGAGATTTCAGGTGCAGTTGCCGATGGTAATCAGATTTGGAGTGTTGTGCCGGAAAAGAATTGTGTGGTTAATTACTCAATTTCTCATAAAAAATTCAGTATGAGAATTGGTTCTGCACAATCAACATCTTTTCAGAAGCCTGTTGCAATTTCAAAATATGATGATGAGCTGTTTATTTGTAATGCTGACTCACAAAAGGTGAGAACCATAAGCCTTAAAGATTATTCTGTAAATGATTTCAGAATCTTTGATGAGCCTGTTTATAAGTATTTACGCTCCTGTGGTAAAGAAATTGTTGTTCTTGAGTCAGGTGTTTATGTATTGTAATTTAAAATATAAGGAGAATACAAAATGAGTGAAGAATTTAATCCTGACCTTGTGTCAGTAATTGACGAAAATGGCGTTGAACATGTTTTTGAAGAACTTGACAGAATTGAAACAGATACTGCAAAATATGTAGCTCTTCTTCCTGTTTATGACGAGGCAGAAGAAATCCTTGATGACGACGGTGAACTTATCATTCTCAAGGTTTGTGAAGAGGATGGAGAAACATATTTAGAGCCAATTGAAGACGATAATGAATTCAACGAAATTGGTAAGATTTTTGAGGAAAGATTATCTGAATTATTTTCATTTGACGAAGAATAATTTTATTTTTTAATAATAGAATATTATTACCCTGCGAAGCCCGATAACTGCGGACGATATTAACCCAACACACTATTAAAGGGAGCTTTTACTCGATTTCATTGGGAGCAGACCTCCCGTCTTTTGACGGATGAAGGGAGCACAGATATGAACGGTGAGCACCCACCTGCTTAACATGCAGGTTAGTATTCACCGCAACCGACTTTGCGGGGGACTCTAATATGAAAATTATCTCATTGTATTTGTTTACAATGGGATTTTTTTATGCTATATTTATCTCAGTATATTTTAGGTGGTTTTAATGTGAAAGAAACAATTATTCAATTTGGTACAGGTAACTTTTTGCGTGGCTTTTTCTGCGACTTTATCAACACATTAAATGATAAGGCATTATATGACGGAAAAATTGTTGTAGTACAACCTACAAAAGGCGGCAAAACAGAAATAATCAATAGTCAGAATGGAGAATATAATCTTTATCTTCGTGGAATTCAGAATGGTGAAGAGGTTTGCGACCGTAAGGTTATAAAATCTGTTTCCCGCGGTGTTGACCCATATAATAATTTTGACGAATATCTTAAATTAGCAGAAAATCCCGACATTAGATTTGTTGTTTCTAACACAACTGAGTCAGGAATTGAATTTAACGAAAATTGTGACTTTTGTGATAAACCAGCACTTTCATTTCCGGGCAAGTTAACACAACTTTTATATCATAGATTTACAAAGGGACTAGGTGGCTTTATTATTCTCCCTTGTGAGTTGATTGATAACAATGGTGACTCACTTAAAGAATGTGTACTTAAATATGCACAACTTTGGAATTTAGGTGATGAGTTTTCATATTGGATTGATAGTGAAAACTCGTTTTGTAACACTCTTGTTGATAGAATTGTTACAGGTTATCCAAAGGACGAAGCAAGCAGATTAAATGCAGAAATCGGTTATGAAGATAAACTTTTAAACACTGCGGAGTTATTCCATTTGTGGGTAATTGAAGGCAATTTTGAAGAAGAATTACCACTAAAAAAAGCAGGTATCAATGTTGTATGGACGGATAATGTTAAACCGTATAAAAAAATGAAAGTAAGAATTCTTAACGGTGCACATACATCCCTTGTTTTTCCATCATTACTTTGTGGAGTGGATACCGTTGGTGAAAGCATCAATGACAATCAACTGAAAGAATATCTCGATATTTGCTTGTCAAAATACATTCTTCCTGTTTTGGGTGATAATGAAGAAACCAGAAATTTTGCAAATGCAGTTTTGGAAAGATTTGCTAACCCATACATAAAACACAGCTGGAAAGCAATTTCCCTTAATTCTGTCAGCAAATATTCTGTAAGAGTTTTACCTACACTTTTGGAATATATAGAAAGTGAAAAAACAGTCCCGAAACCATTGGCTTTTTCACTTGCTTGTCTTATTGAGTATTATAAAACAGAAATACCGCAAGACAATGAGAATGTTGTTGCATATATTAAGAATAACAATGTAATGTCTATTCTTTCAAATGCAAAATTATGGGGACTGGATTTATCCGATTTGTGTGACATTGTAAATAAGAGTCTTGATATAATACATAATTTGGGAATCAGAGAGGCTATCGCATGGGCTATTATGTAATAAATGAGAAAGATAATGTAAAGGTTAACCTTGAAAATGGACATAAATATGCAGTAAGAAATATAAAAAAAGGTGAGAATGTCATTAAATATGGTTATCCCATCGGTGTTGCAACAGAGGATATTCCGGAAAATGAGCATGTCCATTCCAACAATCTTAAAACATTACTTGCAGGACTAAAAGATTATACATACAATCCTAGTTTTAAGAACATTAAACCTGAAAAGCCAATTATGATTGAAGTTTTTATTCGGGAAAATGGTGACATCGGTATCCGTAATGACATCTGGATTATCAATACTGTTGGTTGTATAAACAAAACAGCAGAGAGAATCGCAAATATAACTGGTACCTTTGCTTTCCCACATCCGTATGGTTGCAGTCAATTGGGTGAGGATAATTTAATTACACAAAAAATCCTTTGTGGACTTATTAAGCACCCTAACGCAGGCGGTGTGCTGGTTTTAGGTCTTGGTTGCGAAAATAACAATATACCTGAACTTAAAAAAGTTTTAGGTGAGTATAACGAGAAAAGAGTTCGTTTTCTCAATATTCAGGACTGCGATAATGAGATTGAAGAAGCAGTAAAAATCATTGACGAGTTAAAAGAAATTTGTAAGAATGATAAAAGACAACAAGTGCCAATCAGTAAACTTAAACTTGGTTTAAAATGTGGTGGTAGCGATGGTTTGTCCGGTATTACGGCGAACCCACTTTGTGGAAAAGTTTCTGACAGACTTATCTCAATGGGTGGTACAGCCGTACTTACTGAAGTTCCCGAAATGTTTGGTGCAGAGCAGATTTTAATGAATCGTTGTGAAAATGAAAATCTATTTAACAAAACAGTTAAGCTTATAAACGATTACAAGCAATATTTTATAAATCATAATGAGCCTGTTAGTGAAAACCCATCACCGGGCAATAAAGAGGGTGGAATAACAACTCTTGAAGAAAAATCTTTAGGTTGTGTTCAAAAGGGTGGTACAGCAATCGTAACCGATGTGCTTGACTATGGAGATATTATTTCAAAACCAGGTCTTAATCTTCTTAATGGTCCCGGGAATGATATGGTTGCCGTTACAAACTTAACTGCTGCAGGGTGTCATTTGATTTTATTTACAACGGGCAGAGGAACACCCCTTGGTGCACCTGTCCCAACGATTAAAATTGCCACAAATTCCAATCTTGCAAATAAAAAACCTCATTGGATTGACTTTGATGCACAAGCCGATAACGAAGAGAAACTTTTAAATCTAATAGTTGAAACTACGAATGGAAGACTATCAAAAAATGAGATTTCTTCATACCGAGAAATTGCAATTTTCAAAGATGGAGTGACATTGTAATTGGAAAATCCCGACAATATGTCGGGATTTTTTGTATATAACTCATTTAGCAAGTCAAAACTCCTTGTACAAGGAGTGATTTTATGAAAAAAACAATAGTAAAAATAGAAATATCAGTTTTAATTGCTGTGCTTATTACAAATATGTTTAGTTTTGCAGGTTTTTCAAAACAATGTGACGAGATTAGAAATAAGGTTTTAAGAATGCATGTTATAGCAAATTCTGACAAAGATTTTGACCAAGAATTAAAACTAAAAGTACGTGATGCAGTTCTTAATGAAGGAAAAGAACTTTTTAACGGTAGTCTTACAGCAAATGATGCAGAAGAAAAGATTATACCTAATATAAACAAATTGGAAAAAGCAGCACTCAAAACTATTAGAGAGAACGGTTTTGACTATAATGTTAATATATATGTTGCAAAAGAGTTTTTTAAAACAAGAGTATATGACAACTCAATTGCCTTACCTGCAGGTGAATATACAGCAGTTAAGGTTGTAATAGGAGAAGGTAAGGGCAAAAATTGGTGGTGCGTAATGTTTCCACCAATGTGTTTGCCGGCAACGAAGGGTGATGTGAAAATGGAGGATGTCTTAAACGAGGAAGAAATGTATATTGTTTCCAACTCAAAAAAATATTCGTTTAGATTTAAAATAGTAGAAATCTGTAAAGAAATGATTAAAAAAGTTAAATAAAATCTTTACAAAATATAATTCTCTTTGGTAAAATGATAAATGTATAAGTTTGATTTTACCAAGGAGGATTTTCTATGCCACTTGTTTTAGCTCATCGTGGTGCGAATAAGGTTGCTCCACAGAATACAATTCCTGCTTTTCAAAAAGCAGTTGACTTTATGGCAGACGGAATCGAAACAGATGTTCATTTGTGTTTGGATAATGAAATTGTTATTTGCCATAACTATACAATTGACGAAACTTCAAATGGTGTTGGTTGTATTGATGAGATGACACTTAGACAGCTAAAAAGTTATGATTTTGGCTCGTATTTCAGTAAGAGTTTTGCCGGTGTTTCTTTACCTACATTGAATGAACTTTTGGATGTTGTGAAAAACATGACTTTAATCAATATTGAAATCAAGCCTCCGCAAAAAGACAATGACCTTGTAAAAAAAGTTGTTGAAAAAATCCACGAGTACGGTATTATTAACAACTCAATTGTGTCTTGCTTTGACCCTGAATGTGTCCGTCAGGTAAAAGTAATAGACAAAAATGTTCAGACTGCACTTCTTTATGAAGAAAGTGAATTAGGCAACGAAATTATGTCCTTTGGTGTTGCAAAGTATTGCAAAGAATTAGGTGTTGACGCAGCCCATCCTGAATATTTCCTGATTTCACATAATGAGGTTATGGACCTACATAACTTAGGTATAAAAGTTAATCCTTGGACTGTTAACGAGAAAGAAGATATTATTAAACTTACTAATTGGGGCTGCGATGCATTGATAACGGATGTTCCCGACTTTTGTAGAAAGGTGTTGGAGGAAATATAATGAGTAAAGCAAAATACAGTATTATACCAAAGCCACAGAAATATGATGTTCTTGATGGCGAGTTTACAGTTACACAAGAAACAGAGGTTTTGTGCTATCCCGAATTTATGAGGGCAGGGAAGTATATTTCAAACTTTCTCAGAACAAAAAAAGATGCTAAAAATGGTTGGATTAAATTTGTAAAAGATGAAAAAATCCCATCAGAAGGATATATGCTTAAGGTTTCTCCGGAGGGAATAACTGTTTCATCTTCCGATGAACATGGTGCTTTTTATGGTGCTGTTACTCTTAAAATAATTATAATGCAATCAAAAAAAGCAAGTGGAGTATCGGTTGTAAACTGTGCTTACATATATGACTATCCAAAATACTCATATCGTGGTGGAATGATGGATGAGGCCAGACACTTTTTTGGTATTGATGCTGTTAAAAAAACTCTGGACAATATGGCACTTCTCAAATTGAATAAATTCCATTGGCATCTTTGCGATGACCATGGTTACAGAATTGAAAGCGAAGTTTTTCCGTTATTAAATGAGATTGCAAGTAAAAGAAAGTATGAGTTTCTTGGTGGTGCCGAAATTTTAAGTAAGCTTCCCGGACTGCAAAAGGGTGGAGATGAATATTTTCATTATTATAAAAAAGATGAAATTCGTGAAATCGTAGAATATGCAAAGAATCTTTGCATTGATATAATTCCTGAGATTGATTTACCGGGTCATACCGTAGCGATGCTTGCTGCATATCCGAACTTATCTTGTATGAAAGGAAATTACGAGGTTTTTTGTGAAAATGGAATTACAAAGGATATTCTCTGTGCAGGTCAAGAAGAAACATACGATTTTGTTGAAAAACTTTTAACAGAAGTTGCCGAATTGTTCCCGTATAAATACTTCCATATGGGTGGCGATGAAGCAATAAAAGGCCATAAAATCTGGGAAAACGATTGTCCCGTGTGCCAAGCTAAAATGAAAGAACTTGGTTTTGAAAATGGGAAAGAATTACAAGTTTATTTTAATAATCGAGTAAATGATATTCTTAAGAAGCTTGGAAAAACGAGTGTAGAGTGGAACGATGGTATTGGTGATAACACTGATAAAGACATAGTTGGTCACTATTGGTTATTCCGTAGTCCGTCGTGGATTAAAGCTGAGAACAACAAACGCAAATTTATTGTATCAACCTGTCCGGCGTTATATTTTGATTATTCATATGCAATTTGTCCATTGAAAAAAGTTTATAAATTTGATGTGGTTAAGTCAGGGTTTATCAATGAGAAAAATGTGTTAGGCATTGAGTTTGAATCGTGGTCAGAGTGGATTGACACTTATGATGCTTGGGAATTCTCCGTTTACCCAAGAATTTTTGCTTTCGCAGAAAACGCATGGACGGAAGATAAAATTAAGAATTACAAAGATTTTTATAAACGACTTAACTTTTTTAAAGTTTATATGAAAACAAAAAATATCAATTATTCAAGAATTGAGAAAAAAATATGGTTTAAGGTGAAAAATAAGACCGTTTTTCATCTTGGTAATCGTGGTGCTGAATATAAATATAATGAAGACCTAAAGGCAAAAGAATCAAAGGGGTAAATAGTTATGGATATAATGAATTTGTTGTCATTTTTTACCGGTATCGGACTATTCCTTTATGGTATTGATGCTATGGGTCAGGGACTTGAGTATGCTGCCGGCTCAAAGATGAAAAAGATTTTAGGTGCATTGACTAAGAACAGATTTTTGGCTGTTATTATGGGTGCACTTGTAACAGCACTTATCCAGAGCTCTTCAGCAACAACAGTTATGGTTGTTGGTTTTGTAAACGCAGGTCTTATGAATCTTGCTCAAGCCATTGGTGTTATTATGGGTGCAAATATTGGTACGACTATTACCAGTGTGCTTATTGCAATGGATTTAGGTATGATTGCACCTATTGCCTTGCTTCTTGGTGTTTTTGTAATGCTTTTTGTTAAAAGGGACATAATAAAGCATATTGGACAAACTATAGCAGGTTTTGGTATGCTCTTTGTTGGTATGGAGTTAATGGCATATGGTATGGCACCATTGGGGGAATCAGAAGTTTTCACATATTTTATGACTAACTTCAGCAACCCGATAGTTGGAGTTCTTATTGGTCTTGTACTTACAGCAATTATTCAGAGTTCTTCTGCAAGTATCGGTATTTTACAAGCACTTGCATTACAGGGTCTTGTTCCGATTGAATTTGCTGTTTATATTCTTTTGGGACAGAATATCGGTACTTGTGTAACTGCACTTCTTTCTGCTGCAGGTTCAAAGACCAACTCAAAGAGAACAGCTGTTATGCACTTGTTATTTAATGTTGTAGGTACTCTTATTTTTGTGTTTATTACAGCATTTACACCTTATATTTCACTTCTTCAAGGTATAAGTGATAGTGTTTCAGCACAGATTTCAGCGGCTCATATTATTTTCAATGTTGTAAATACAATTATTCTTTTCCCGTTTGCAAATCTTCTTATTAAAGCGGCTTGTATACTTGTTCCGGATAAAGAGCCTGAGGATTCTAAACTTGAATTCAAATTCTATGATGCACATCTTCTCAGTACTCCTCCTGTTGCTGTTGAACAGATTGGTAAAGAGGTTGTCAGAATGGCATACCTTGCAAGGGATAATTTTGACCGTGCAGCAAATGCACTTATAAACAACGACACTTCCAAGAAAGAAAAGATTGAATCTGTTGAAGAAGTTATTAACTTCCTTAATCACGGAATTACAAAAAACCTTGTAAAAATCAACGCTCTTGATTTGGATTATAATGATGCAAAATATATTGGTCGACTTTTCCATGTTGTTAACGATATTGAGCGTATTGGTGACCACGCTGTCAATCTTATTGATGCAACGGTTGTCCGTAGTAACGAGAAACTTGCAATTTCCGAAAGTGCAGTCGGGGAATTGGAAACAATGAGAAAGTGTGTTATGGATTTGTTAAATGCTTCTATTGCTTCCTTTGAAAAGCAGGAACTGTCATTGGAAGAAGCAAAGCAAATTGAAACTCTTGAGACAATTTCTGATAACCTTAAAGAAAAATATCAGGATGCACATCTTCGTCGACTTAATGAAGAGCATTGTGAAACTCGTGCGGGTATGATGTTTGTTAACACTCTCATTGACTTTGAACGCGTTGGTGACCACGCAAAGAATATTGCTTTTGCTGTTGGTAAAAAGCCCGACACAAGAGCTGTTGCTGACGAAACAATAGTTAATGCGTATTGATAAAAGCAACAATAAAAGGACCTATTCAGTTGAATAGGTCCTTTATTATACGAGAGAAGATTATTTGATAACTCTAATACGGATAATTCCGTTGATTTTCTTTAATGCTTCAAGTGATTCAGGTGATGCGTTTGTGTCTGAATCAATAACAGTATAAGCATATTCACCCTTTGATTTGTTTACCATATTGTCAATATTTACATCTTCATTGGCAAATGCAGATGTAATCTTGCTAACTATACCTGAAATATTCTTGTGCATAATTGTAATTCTGTGTTTTTCACATTTTGCCAATGTAACAGCAGGGTAGTTAACAGAATTTATAATGCTACCATTTTCAAGGAAATCTGCAATTTGGTCAACAGCCATCATAGCACAGTTGTCCTCTGATTCAGGAGTTGATGCACCAAGGTGAGGAATAGCAATTACTCCGGGAGCACCAATAACAGCATCATTTGGGAAGTCTGTAACATAAGAAGCAACCTTGCCATTTTCAAGTGCAGAGAGAATTGCGTTTGTATCAACAAGCTCTCCACGAGCAAAGTTAAGAATTCTAACTTCATCTTTCATTATAGCAATTGTATCGGCATTGATGAGTCCACGAGTTTTGTCGTTAAGTGGTAAGTGAAGTGTAATATAATCACTTTCAGTATAAATTACATTAAGGTCATCAGTAAGCTTTACATGGTGATTAAGTGTAATACTCTGTGCAACTGAAAGGAATGGGTCGTAACCAATAACCTTCATTCCAAGTGCAGCTGCGGCATTAGCAACAAGAATACCAATAGCACCAAGACCAATTACACCAAGAGTCTTACCCTTGATTTCAGGACCTGCAAAAGCACTTTTACCTTTTTCAACATCCTTTGGTACAGTGTCACCATTACCTTTTAATGTTAGTGCCCAGTCAATAGCAGGAACAATCTTTCTTGATGAAAGGAAAAGACCTGTAAGCACAAGTTCTTTAACAGCATTAGCATTAGCACCGGGTGTGTTGAAAACAACAATACCTGCTTCACTACATTTGTCGATTGGAATATTATTAACACCTGCACCTGCACGTGCAATAGCAAGAGTATTGCTCTCAAATTCCATATCGTGCATTGATGCTGAACGAACAAGAATTGCATCAGGATTTGCTATGTCAGTAGCACAAGTGTATTCATTACTGAAACGGCACAGACCTGTTTCAGAAATTTTATTTAAAGTTAAAATGTTATACATAAATAAATCTCCTTATGAATTTGCTTTTTCAAATTCTGCCATAAATTCAACGAGTTTCTCGACACCCTCAACAGGCATAGCATTGTAGATGGATGCTCTCATACCACCAACTGAACGGTGACCTTTAAGGTTAACAAAACCTGCTTCAGTTGCTTCTTTGATGAATTTGGCGTTAAGCTCTTCACTATCTGTTACAAATGGAACATTCATAAGTGAACGGTCTTCTTTGACAACTGTTCCTTTGAACATTTTGCTGTTATCAAGGAAATCATAGAGAATTTTTGCTTTCTTTACATTTCTTTCCTTAATTGCTTCAAGTCCGCCCATTTCTTTAAGCCATTCAAGAACAAGTTTGCAAATGTAAATTGTGTAGCATGGGGGAGTGTTGTAAAGAGAATCGTTGTCAGCCATAATCTGATAGTTAAGCATTGTTGGTGTGATATCTCTTGCGTTACCAAGCATATCTTCACGGATAATACAGATTGTAAGACCGGCAGGAGCAACGTTTTTCTGTGCACCACCATATACCATAGCAAATTTAGAAACATCAATTGGTTCTGAAAGGAAACATGAAGAGATGTCTGCAATAAGCGGAACATCGCCTGTGTCGGGAAGTTCGTGGTAAACAGTACCATAAATTGTATTGTTCATGCAGATATAGAAATAATCTGCATCCTTTGTGAATTCGTTTTTATCAAGCTTTGGAATATATGAAAATGTCTTGTCTGCAGAAGATGCAACTGCTTTACATTCACCGTATTTCTGTGCTTCCTGATATGCTTTTTTTGCCCACTGACCAGTGATAACAAAGTCAGCCTTACCATTTTTATTCATAAAGTTAAGTGGAATAGCAGCAAACTGTGTTGAAGCACCACCTTGTAAGAATAATACCTTATAATTATCAGGAATATTCATAAGTTCACGAAGGAGTTGTTCAGCACCCTTGATAATACTATCATATACTTTTGAACGGTGGCTCATCTCCATAACAGATTGACCACTACCTTCGTAATCAAGCATTTCTGCTGCAGCCTTTTTTAAAACTTCCTCAGGAAGCATTGAAGGACCTGCTGAAAAATTATAAACTCTTGCCATAAATATGACCTCCAAATGTGTTTTTACAATAAATTATATGTTAAAAAAATAAACATTGTCGGAATTATACCAAATATATAATATAAAAGTCAATAGAATGACAAAAAAATAACAAAGTTTTTTGTCAAAACTTTTTAAAAAAGAGAAAAGTTGTGCAAAAAATTAACAATCTTAGGGGCGAAGATGTAAAAATTTGAAAATTATTATTGTTTTTCTTGCAGATATCTGTAAATTATTATATAATAAAAGTTCATAATAGGAGTGATATTTTTATTTATGGAAACAAACAATATTTTATTTGAAGAATTTAATGAAAAATCATTTTCAATTCCAATGGTTGCATTGCGAGGACTTGTAGTATTTCCTGAAATGACAATGCATTTTGATGTGGGAAGACCAAAGTCTGTAAAAGCCATAAGAGCAGCTATGGAAAAGAAAACAAATATATTCCTTGCAGCACAGATTGATATGGAATGCGACGACCCAAGATTTGATGATATTTATCGTTCCGGTGTAGTCTGCGAAATCAAACAGGTTATGAAGTTGCCCGGCACAGACACATTACGGGTAATAGTTTATGGTCTTTACCGTGCGGAACTTTTACATATGAATTCTGCTAATCCATACTTATCTGCAATTGTGAGAAAGATTGAAACAGAAAAGGTATCTTTTGAGGATGCTATGTATGAAGAGGCTCTTGTCCGTAATCTTGTTGGTGTTTTTGAGGAGTATTCATATTTTCTCCCAAAACTTCCAAACGACATTGTTGTGGGTGTTTCTGTTCGTAAAGAAGCAGCAGAAATTACTGATTATATTCTTTCAAACATTCCTCTTGACTATGCAGTTAAGCAAGGATTGTTGGAAGAACTTAACCCATTAAAGAGAGCAGAGTCGCTTTGTTTAATTCTTAAAAGAGAAATTGAACTTTTGGCAATTGAAGAAGAAATCAATAACAAAGTTCAAGAACAAATGGAGGAAAACCAACGAGAGTATTACCTTCGTGAACAAATCAAAGCAATTTCCGAAGAACTTAACGAGGGTGATGGTGCAATTTCTGAATCTGAGGAATATAAAGAACAGATTCGTGCAATAGGTTTTTCTGAGGATGTTGAAAGAAAACTTCTTCGTGAGTGTGACAGACTAATGAAAATGCAGTCATCAAGTCCGGAGTCTGCTGTTATCAGGAATTATCTTGATAAAATCATTTCATTACCTTGGAAATACTGCACAGAAGAAAACCTCGATATTGAATATGCACAACAAGTTCTTGATAATGACCATTACGGACTTGCTGATGTAAAAGAGAGAATTATCGAATTCCTTGCAGTTCGTAAAATCAATCCGGATGTTAAAGGACAAATTATCTGTCTTGCAGGACCTCCCGGTGTAGGTAAAACATCAATTGCTCGTTCACTTGCAAGTGCTATGGGCAGAACTTATGCTCGTATTTCTCTGGGTGGTGTTCGTGATGAGGCAGATATCCGTGGTCACAGAAAAACTTATATTGGGTCAATGCCGGGTAGAATTATTGATGCTATTGAGTCTGCGAAAAGCTCAAATCCATTGATTTTGCTTGATGAGGTTGACAAATTAGGTAGTGACCATCGAGGAGACCCATCATCTGCACTTTTAGAGGTGCTTGATGCTGAGCAGAACAGCACTTTCACTGACCATTATCTTGAAATTCCTTATGATTTGAGTAAGGTTATGTTCATTACAACTGCAAATGATAAGAGCAGAATTCCTGCACCATTACTTGATAGAATGGAAATTATTGATATTCCCGGTTATACATACGAGGAAAAATTTAATATAGCAAAGAAACATCTTGTTCCAAAACAAATAGTTTCCAATGGACTCAAAAAATCTTATGTAAAATTTACTGATAAAGCACTTAAAGCAATTATCAGTGGTTACACGAAAGAAGCAGGTGTGCGTGTTCTTGAAAGAACTATTGCAAAAGTTCTTCGTAAAATTGCAGTTGAATATGCAAAGGGATTTGATGGAAAAATATCAGTGAAAGATACAGACTTGGAAAAATACCTTGGACCTGTTAAATTCAAGCCTGACGAAAGTTCAAAATTTGACCAGGTTGGCGTTGTTAACGGACTTGCTTATACATCAGTTGGTGGCACAATGCTTACGGTTGAAGTTGCTGTAATGGATGGCAAGGGAAACATTGAACTTACAGGCTCACTTGGTGATGTAATTAAGGAATCTGCCAAGGCTGCAATCAGTTATATAAGAACAAATGCAGAAAATTATAGAATTGATAAAGAATTCTATCAAGATAAAGATATACACATTCATTTTCCTGAGGGTGCCGTACCAAAGGATGGTCCATCTGCAGGTGTAACAATCTTTACTGCACTTGTTTCTGCACTTTCTGGTTGTAAGGTTAAATCGGATGTTGCTATGACGGGTGAAATAACTGTTACAGGCAGAGTGCTTCCGATTGGTGGCCTTCGTGAAAAGACAATGGCAGCCTATGTTGAGGGCATAAAAACAGTTGTTTTACCTGAAGCTAATCGCAGTGACCTTCAAGAGGTTGACGAGAAAGTAAAAGAAAAGATTAATTTTGTATTTGCAAAAACAGGTGACGATGTATTAAAAGTTGCACTTGTGTAAAGGAGTACTTATGAGATACGAAAAAGCAGAGTTTAAGGCTGCATACGGAACATTCGGTCAGTTGCCCGACTCTGATTTGCCCGAAATTGCTTTTGCAGGTCGTTCAAATGTTGGCAAAAGTTCATTACTCAATAAATTGTTCCAGCGAAAGAATTTAGCAAGAGTAAGTTCTGTTCCGGGTAAAACAATCACAATCAATTTCTATCAGGTTGAAGATGTTAATTTTGTGGATTTGCCGGGGTATGGATATGCAAAAGTTGCCAAAACAGAAAAAGACCGTTGGGCAGAAATGATGGAAGGATATTTTAATTCTGACCGTAATATTAAACTTGTTGTTCAACTTGTTGATATGCGTCATCCACCAACAAAGGACGACATAATGATGATGGAATTCTTACAAGCAAGTGGTTATGAATTCATTGTTGTTATGACAAAATCAGACAAGCTTAAAAAGAAAAAAGAATATAACGAAAGAATTGAAAATTCTAAAAAAGAAATGAGTTTTGTACCTGAGGACAGAATAATTCCATTTTCGTCCGAAACAGGTTCGGGGCTTGATGTGATAAAAAATTTTATTGAAGGATATTTAGGTGAATAATATGAGCAAAGTACCATTTACAACAAAAGAAAAATTAGAGGAAATCTCAAAGGTTTATCCAACTCCATTCCATCTTTACGATGAGGCAGGAATTCGCAAGAATGCAGAAAATCTTAAAAAAGCATTTGCTTGGAATAAGGGTTTTAAAGAATATTTTGCAGTTAAGGCAACTCCAAACCCATTCCTTATTAACATCTTAAGAGAATATGGCTGTGGTTGTGATTGCTCATCCATTACTGAACTTATGCTTTCAAAGGCAATCGGTGCAGTAGGGGATGATATTATGTTTTCATCAAACGATACACCGCCTGCAGAGTTTAAATATGCAGATGATATCGGTGCAATTATTAACCTTGATGATATTACACATATTGATATTCTTGAAAAAACACTTGGATATCTCCCAAAAAAGCTTTCTTGTCGTTATAATCCGGGTGGATATTTCTCAATCGCAAATAACATTATGGATAACCCGGGTGATGCCAAGTACGGTATGACAACAGAACAACTCTTTGAGGCATTTAAGATTATGAAATCAAAGGGTGTTGAGGAATTTGGTATTCACGCTTTTCTTGCAAGTAACACAGTAACAAACGAATACTACCCAACACTTGCAAAAACTCTTTTTGAAGTTGCAGTTAAACTTAAGGTAGAAACAGGTGCTCATATAAAATTCATCAACCTTTCAGGTGGTATTGGTATCCCATACCGTCCTGACCAGGAAGGTAACGACATTTTTGCGATTGGTGCAGGTGTAGAAAAAGTATACAATGAAATTCTTGTACCTGCAGGAATGGAGGATGTTGCTATTTACACTGAACTTGGTCGTTTTATGCTTGCTCCTTATGGTGCACTCGTAACTCGTGCAATTAACGAGAAACACACTCATAAAGAATACATTGGTGT
>JAZSBY010000046.1:0-41477 GCA_045602655.1 Candidatus Fimenecus sp.
AAAAACAATTTAATGCATAAATTGACACAAAATTCAAATTATGCTATATTATGATATATAAATCTATGGAGTTAAAGTATGGAACTTGATATAAAAAGCTTAAGTTTTCCCGAACAGGTTAAAACTGTTCGTGTACTTTTACAACTGACACAGACTGAACTTGCTGAGCAAATCGGCATTTCCTATGCTACCATCAGCCGTTGGGAAAGAGAAAACAGAACACCACATCTTGCAATGGTGGGCAAATTCTATTCATTCTGTATGCGTAACGGAATTGAAATCAAGACAACAAAGGAGGAATAATATGACTACACTTTACGGTATTATTTTTGCCATTTCTCTTTTGATGATTATTGCCTATTTTCTCGTTGACAGAAAACGTGATATTTGGTTGCTGCTTCTTTTTGTTTGTGTAGCAGTATGTGATTTAGGTTATTTTCTTCTCTCTGTTGCAAGAAATCTTGATTTTGCTTTATGGGCAAACAGAATTGCGTACTTTGGAAGTGTATTTCTGCCTTTTTCCATACTTATGATGATTATGAATCTTTCGAGATTCACTTATCCTAAAAGGTTACCACGAATTTTAATTGTCATCAATATTGTAATGTTTTTCATTGCTTCAAGTGGCGGATGGTTGCCGATTTATTATAAAAATGTTTCTTTTGATATCATAAGCGGTATTGGTACTCTTGTTAAAGATTACGGTCCCTTACATAATTTATATAAGGTTTTTCTGTTTGCTTATTTCTCTGCAATGATTGTAATTATCATATACACAGCAATTAAAAAGACTGTCGTATCTATCAAACACTCTATTTTTCTCGCATTTGTTGTTATCGGCAATATTGCAATCTGGCTTATTGAAAACACCATAAAAGCAGGATTTGAATTTATGTCCATATCCTATATAATCACAGAGGGCTTAATACTATTCCTGTACGGGATTTTACAGGATTACGGTCTTGCAGATACTCAAGGAATTTCTGCCGAATCCGTTGCAACTAAAACCGAAACAGCACAAACTGTTTCTAACGAACAAATAGCAAATATCAAGTATTTTGAGCAAAATCAGATTGATGTTATTTTTGAAAACTGGGATGAAATCCGTTCTCTTTCTCAACGGGAAAAAGAGGTTTTAAAACTGATTATGCAGAATAAAAAGCGTAAAGATATTGCTGATGAACTTTTTGTAACAGAAAGTACAATCAAAAAACATACATCAAGCATTTTCAAAAAGCTTGACATCAACAACCGTTCTGAATTGTTTGAAAACGCAAAAGATTACTTTAAAGAGTAATGAAAAACCTCTTTTAATTATTTTGAATTTTGATGCAACGCTATCTCAAAAATGACGAATTGTATTAAATAGCGTAGTTAATGCCAAATCAGATACCACTATTGATACAATTTAGGTCAGTAGTGGTATCGTTGTTTTATATAGCATTTAAGCCATTTATAAAATTCGAGCGTTGCATTTGGGAAGGTACACTCCCCTCTCGCAACGCTTTTTATTGCAAATATATAAAATGCCGAAAGTTTTATACTTATGGTGGTAATTCATTGTAGATTATTGTTGAAAATAGGTTTCTCGTAATAAAACTGACCTCACTCACAATATTACAGAATGTTGATAAGTCCTTAGTATGACTTGTCACAGTCAAACATTATTATTTAGAAAACTCTCAGCCTCTGTTAAATCTGAAACAGTATTGATATTAAACTCTTTTCCTGCGATAAAAAGTGCTAAGCCACGATGGTTTGCTACTAGATAATTGAAACAGTCGCACAAATCATAAAGTTTGTCGGGTTCTGATTCGTAGGTTTCCTTTATAATCTTCTGTGCCTTGCCACTAAAAATGGTAAATCCTGTACCTTCTATATTGTTAGTAATAACTTTGGGTTTTTCTGTGCATTTTACAATTGATAATTCACTATCTATTTCTACTGCAAAATTGTTTTTGATTTTTTCTTCGTTTTCTTCATAAGTAACGCCACAATAAAAATCATACTCTGTCGTTTTAAGTGTGTTGAGTATCAATTCAGTATTTAAATCTATAAAAATCTCATCGGACAACTGTAATACTACAGTTTCATTACAATCGATAGTTTTAAGTGCCTGAACAAGAGCATTCACTAACCCATCCTGTTCTTGTTGGCAAACATAATGAATTTTTATACCCTCATATTTATTCCCAATAGTGCTCTTAATCAATGCCCCTTCCTTACCGATGACAATATAAGCCTCGGTAATCTTTAACTGTACTAAATAATCCAAAGCGTAGGTTATTAAGCACTTTTCATTCAGTTTTATAAGTGGCTTGCAACAATCATCATTTCTGCTGTCTTTCAGACGTTTACCGTCACCTGCTGCTAATATTACACCAACCATTAAAATCTCTTCTTTACAATTTTTATCTTAATAATTTATTCTCTTTTCTTCAACAACCAATGGCTTTTCGTCAATGTTGTTCTTAATGGAAATAACATACTCAAATAAAATGGCAATAACTATAGTTACAATTAAAACAGATGCCAGAATACATCTTAAAACAATAGCATTTGCAATACTTAGCATATCCCTTACAAGAAAATTCGGAATTGCAACCAAACAGAATTCCAACAACATGACAACAAGTGCGACTACACAAGCAAAAATCACCTTTCTTGGAAAACGGTTTGAGTGTTGTGTAATGCCACAGATTGCAAAGTCATAGTATTTGTTAACATTAAATTTGGATTTTCCTTTTTTTCTTGCGTCCTGAATATAATAAACAAAATCAATACTTGAAGCATATTCAGTAACAATGCCCCTTAAAAAAGGATTGTTAACTTTTATTCTTTTAAGAACTTCAATAAAACTTTTATCAAACAATTCAAATTCTGTAGCATGAGGGAATATGTTTACACCGAAAATTTTAATCATAACAAAATAGAAAACTGTTCTTAAAAAATAGACAAATTTATTTTCTTTGCTTTGGTTCTTCACACCAAGAACAACCTGAACACCTTTTTCCCACTTTTCAAGGAATTCAGGAATAACTTCAGGAGGATTCTGTAAGTCAGCATGAATAATAATGGCACAATCCCCCTTGGCTTGTTGCATACAGTAAAAAGTGCTTCTGAGATAACCAAAATTTCTTGTGTAAAAAACACCTTTGACCTCGTTGTGTTGAGAACAAAGTTTTTCAATAGCATCCCGTGTGCCATCAGTAGAGCCATCATCAAAAAATACAATTTCGTATGTATAGTTTTCTAATTTTTTGAATACCGCACTAATTCTCTCATAAATCTCATTTATCATAGAGATTTCGTTGTAAATAGGAACTACCACCGATACGTGCTTTTTATCATTGCACATTATTTATCACCTGTTATTTTCTTCTGAATATTGTTTTTAACAACTTTATACCATGCTTTATGTAGTTTTTTAATATAACCGGTTTACAAATACAATAAAGCACTTTTTTTATCAAGTATTTTGGTCTTAAATAAAACTTAAGCAAATATTTGTTTCTGATTTTCCAAATTTCATCCATTGTTACAATCTGTGTACCCGTAGTATTTGGTGAGAAATAGTCATTGCCCCACGCTTCACGATTAACAGTTCCATATTCAACACATTGTGAATACAATTCTGTACCATAATACGGCATTGCAATATGAATTTCTATAAAATCAGGGTCGATATCAAAAATAAATTCAAGAGATTCAATGATGTCATTCTTTGTTTCCCAAGGAAAACCAATCATAAAGAAACCGAAAAGTGGAAGCTTTGCTTTTTTAATTAGCCTTGCAGCACGAAGATTATCCTCTCTTGTTGTTCCTTTTTTTATCTTTTTAAGAGTATCATTGTTTCCACTTTCAAAACCAACTGCAATTGTAAAGCAACCTGCTTTTTTTAATTTTTCAAGCAATTCATATTCAAGGGGCTTTACCCTTGAATTGACTGTAAACTCAATTTTTCCGTGTAATTCTGAATTTATAATTAAATCACACAGTTTTGATGCCCACTCTGCGTCAATAGTAAATGTATCTGCCTTAAAGAAAAAGTTCTTAATACCAAATTTGTAATAACACTCTTCCATTTCTGCAAAGATATTTTCGGCACTTCTTTTTCTTACCGTTTTTCCGGAGATTATTGGAGTAAGGCAATATGTACACTGTGATGGACAGCCCCTTGAAACTTGAATTGTTGCCATTGGCTCATCTGTATCAGGTCTTGTATACAACTCATTTTTCATAAGGTCTCTTGCAGGGAATGGAATGCTATCCAAATCCTCAAACCAGCAATTAAATCTGGTCTTTTTGAAAACACCGTCTTTCTTGTATATAATTCCCGGAATATCGTCATAAGCACCATTTTGGGAAACAATACAATCAACCAGGTCACCGATAACAGTATCAATTTCTCCACCGATAAGATAATTAACATTATCCAAATCAAGAGTTTCAAGAATTTCTGTTGGTGTATTGAAGAAAATGGCACCTTTTATAATAAATTCACAATGATGAAAATCTTTTATCCAACTTGTAAACTCCAAGTCGCTGGGTATAGTTGCATTTGTTGTGCTGATAACTATTATATCTGGTAAAAAACTCAATATATCAGCTTTGACTTCTTCAAGGCTTGTTTTTTCTGTCTGATAGTCCCTTAAAAACACATCGTAGTTGCGGTTTCTCAAAATTGCAGCGGCATACCCTAAATCGTTACATGCGTGAATAGTCGCAACGGCAGACTCATCCAGATTGCATTGTGCTCGGTCTTCACTTCGTTGATATGCTTTCCCTGGGGGATACAGCAACATTACTTTACTCATCGCATATGTCTCCAAAATATTATTATTTTAATTATATCATAACTAATTAATGAATATCAAGCGTTTTGCAATCATTAATGTAAATTCTTAATATCACAGTCAATTTGACTTGGTTAATATTTTATGTTAAAATTTGTTTGATAAAGTATGATGAAATTTTAGAAGGTGTTTAAGATGAAAAAAGCAAAAAATATACACTTTATATTTGCTATATCCTTTTCATTGGTATTGTTAATTCATATTGTTTTTCTTTTTATTGGTCCATTTTTTTATGACGAAAGTTTTTATGCATCAATTCCTTTTCGACTTGTGAATGGTGATAGTTTGATTCAGGACGAGTGGCATCTTACACAGTTTTCATCATTATTCTCATACTTACCGGTATTATTTTGGATGACTATTAAAAATTCCGTTGATGGTATGTTTATTTTTTTGAGATGCATATATCTGTTCATTCATACAACAATAGCCATAACAATATATGCTTTTTTTCGAAAATATGGAAAATGGGCAATTATGGCATCATTAATATTTTACATACAAACACCATATAGAATTTTAGCAATAAGCTATCAGTCTATGTTCGTTGTATTTTTGCTATTACTCTCACTTTGTCTGATTTCAATTTATGAAAAGAATTCTGTACGTTTTTACATTTTTGCAGGTATTTGTTTCGGTGGTTGTTGTGTATGCAATCCACTATTCTGTTTTGCATTCGTGATATATCTGCTTTGTTGTGCTTTGTGGACTCAACGAAACAGATTAATAGAGAGTGTAGTTGGAGTAACGTCTTTTAAACCCTTTAAAAAAGAAGAGAAACTGACAAAAAGACAAAAAAGGGAACGGAAGAAACAAAAACAACAATTAGTTAACTCTTTCCCTAATATGGAACACTACAATTGTTTTTTCAAAAAAGAAGCCATTTTATGGTTTTCTTCTGGAGTTATCATAATCGCAGTTGTTGCAATTGTCTTTTTCATCTTGACTGGAGGAACAGTTTCATCACTTCAAGGTAATATAGAAAATATGTTAAACAGTAGCGAATACGCCATTACTTCTTATTCTATTTTTTCTAAAATGGGAAAAACCCTTCAATATTTCAGTAAAGCTAATCTTGGCATACCATGGATATTACCAATGCTTTTTACAGTAATATTATTTGACAAAAATAGAAAGGTTGACACGCACCGTTTTGCTTATTTATCTGTTTCGGTAATATGGGCAATAATATTTATACTCGGTGTTATGATAAATACTGAAGCTTTTTTGTGTGCCGTTTCACTACCATTTTGCGTAATTTCCACTATATGCTATCTGTTGACAGAGAATAAAAACAAAACTTTGTTTTATTGTATGTATGTGCCTTGCTTAATTGCTAGCTTTTTTCAATATCTCGCTGCAGACACGCACTTGGCTGCAATTGGAATTGTACTTGCAGTTAATAATGTTGTAGGAGTGTTTTTCGCAATGGATTTGTGGGAAGAAATGCATCCTTCCTCAAAAAGTGACCCAGAAACATCGAATGGTAAAGGAAAGAAGTTTGCGTATCGCAACATAATTATTATAGGATTCTGTATTCAAATATTGTTTTACGGTATATTTTATCAATATCGTCAATTGCCCGGAAAAGATGCTGCTAAGCCTACAATCGGACCTTATGCAGGACTTTATATGACCCAGGAACAATGTGATGTCTACAATAAAACTATACACGATTTAGACATAATAAAAGAGCACAGTCAAAAAGAAGACCCGGTACTAATAGTATCATACAATAACTGGATGTATATATATCTGGAGCGACCTTTTGCAACATATACAACATGGTTCCAAGGCAATCTAGATGCAAACCAACTTAAAAAATACTACCGAGCAAACCCTGAAAAAGTGCCTAAATATATTTATATTGAGTCACAAGACGCCAATAGTGCACGTGTCGAAATTACTATGGATACATTCAGCGAGTTTTTTGAGTTCACAAAGGAAGACCTATCAAATGGTGTTCTCTTGATTGTGAAATAATTAAAACCTTGAAAATCGAATATTTATGAAGTGCTTGGTTAAGTAGTTAACTTTTAAAAAGCTATATCTTTTTATAAAAACTGTTTATTATTTCATTCTTGAAAAAACTTGTTTTTTAATATTTGATATTTTTTCAGATTCAACAATATTGTTCGAATAATTTAAAAGTAAAAACTTTGTTTAGATTTAACCAAAAACTAAATCCATACGTAAATTCTGACTTTACTGCGAAAATCGTAGCTTTTAAGCTATTTTAAAAAAATTAAGCGTTGCATTTGGGAAGGTACACTCCCCTCTCGCAACGCTTTTTATTTGTCATTAAGTTGATTAGTTAGAAATTCTATCTAACCTATCGTTAAATTACTGATAATTGTTATTCTACTGAATTATTATTTCTCTTATAATTCAAGACAAGATTTCCGTTAACAGTTTGGGCATTGGTAAGTTCATAGTTTGAAATGGTGCTATCCATAAATAACGGCTTGTCATCTTTATCGGCTACGATTGGTGCTACAACAAGACTTAACTCATCAATAACATCTGCTCGTTGGAATGAGCCATTTATAATACTTCCACCTTCTAAAAGCAGGGTTTCACAACCTATTATATTTTTAAGTTTGAACAATGCAAAATTCACATCGATTTCAGTTTCACCTGCAAAAATATATGGAATACCAAGGCTTTCAAGATAACTTAAATATCTTTCATCAACTTGTTCAGTAAGCACCTCAATAATCTGTGCTCCGTCATAACCCGGGTCTGAGTCAGGGTCAATGATTTTATTTGATTTCCAACCTAATTTTCCTTTCGGGTCAAAAGCAACCGCATAAAATCCTGTCATATCTTCTGAATCAAGCATATAATCCATTTTATGTCCAATACCATGACGCACAGGCTCATAATTTGATAAATCCGGATAATACCCTTGTGTGAAACTGCTTTCCATAGTAACACGACCGCAGATAAAACCGTTACATTTAAGTTTTCGGTTAATATCATAGTAGATTTCTGTTGCATCCCCGCATTCGGAGTTGAACAAAAATTCTCCCGTAACTTTTCCATCAAGAGATGTTACCATATGACAAATAATATATGGTCTGTTCACATTATCACCTTTACTCTGTAATTTTTATAGCAAGACTGAATAGATTTCTTCTCCACCATTGACAAAGACTTCTAAAATATATCCGTCACGAATTATTTTAAGGTCTTCTATTTCACCTTTATAAACAACACTTTTACGATGTGTTCGCTTGATTTTGAAACCGTTTTTATTGCGGATAACTGCTGAATCGCTGTCTTTGAGCAAATGCTGTACTTCTTCTACCGGATAACCATAAATTTTGCCATCAATCAATTTGATTTCACGAGGAACGGACATACAGCCGATATCCTTTTTCTTGTATCCGGCATATTTCCAACCGGGAATCCAAGAAATGAGAATTATTCTGCCTTTATGGTCAAGAAAAACTTGTCCTGCGTATTGGTCTGGTCCTTTATCCACTTCGCCTGTGTATTCGGGTGTGAATTTTCCGTCTTCGAAAGTGCCGTACATCACCGAAAACCGATGACTGTCTTCCTTACATACAGAAGCCGTAAGCAGATACTTTTCTCCTGATTTCATAAAAGACGGGCACTCGGCAAATTTTGAGTTTTCCCATTCACAAAGAATGCCTTTATATTCCCAATTAAACAGGTCTTCACTTTCATATAAAAGAAGGTTTGCAGTTTTCTTTTCACGGTTACCCGATGCCATTACACAATAATATCTGCCATCGGAATAACACACAGCAGGGTCACGAAAATCAGGACAACCATCAGTTGGAAATCCGCTGATTACGGGATTACCTTCATATTTTTCAAAGTCGATTCCATCAGTTGAACAAGCAACGCTTACTGACTGAACGCCGTCATGGATGGACGCATAAAAGAGAAAAAGTATATCATCCTTGGTAATCGCTGTGCCCGACCAACAACCGTCTTTATCGTATGGCTTGTCGGGAAAAAGTGCAACGGGCAATTCCTCAAAATTTAAAAAGTCTTTTGTCCTTGCGTGTCCCCAATGCATATTTTCCTGCCAAGGCTTTTCAAAATTGGGCGAATGCTGATAAAAAATATGATAATAACCATTAAAATAAACCAATCCGTTGGGGTCATTTATCCAGCCTTTTTTTGTTGCAAAATGATATTTTAGTGGTGTACGATAATTCATATAAACCCTCTTTTAGATAAATCCCGATTCATAAACTTTAAGTTTATTGAGATAATTATATCATTCACACAACAAAAATCAATAGTTTAAACTCAGTAGTCTTTCCCGGGTAGTGATATCGTTGTTTTATATAGCATTTAAGCCATTTACAAGAATTAAGCGTTGCATTCGGGAAGGCTTTCTCCCCTCTTGCAACGCTTTTGCATTATTAGTTTGTCTCTTTTCTATTAAAAAGCTTCTTAAAACCTTCAATTACAACGCAGACACCAAGAATTATAATCAGTACTGCAAAAACAAGTTGAAGTGTATCACCAAATGCATCGGCACTTGAAGATGTAATTAGAGCCACAGCTTTATTGTAAATTGTCATTCCAAGTGCTGTAAATGTTACGGCAAGCATGGCACCGAGAGGGATATACATAAACCAACGAACTTTCTTTGCTTGTTTAAGAAAAACTGCACAAGCAAGGAAAGCGAATACTGATAAAAGCTGATTTGATGCACCGAAAAGTGCCCAGATGTTCTTATAACCTACAAGTGTAAGACCATATGCAAGAACAAGTGTAATAACTGTTGCAAAATACTTATTTGTCAAGACTTTTCTTACCTTGCCCATGTTCTCATCAGTTATTGAATCGTCAAGAAACAGTTCCTGAAATGAGAGTCTGCCGACACGAGCGACAGAATCAAGTGAAGTAAGTGCAAACGCTGAAATTGAAAGGGTAATTAGTGTATAAACTATATCGGATGGAAGTCCTAGAGTAGTTAAGAACCCTGACACTGCACCTGCGAAAACTTGTGCCGGTGTATTCCAACCCTGTGCTGCCGCTTCACCACTTGCAAACGATGCAACCGCAATAAGAGCAATTACAGCTAACATGCTTTCAAGTAACATTGAACCGAAAGATACGGGTAACATATCTTTTTCATTTTTAATCTGCTTTGATGCCGTTCCCGAAGAAACCAGTGAATGGAAACCCGAAACAGCACCACAGGCAATAGTGACAAAAAGAATAGGGAAAAGATAACTGCCGTCAACCTCAAAGCCCATAAAAGCAGGAAGATTAACTTGAGGGTTTGCTACGAAAACGCCAACAACCGCTGCAATTATCATTGCAACAAGTAGATAACTGTTAAGATAATCTCTTGGTTGAAGTAGAGCCCATACAGGAATAACCGATGCAACAAAAATGTAAACAAATACGGATATGTGCCACACATCAAGCGACAAGAATATAGGGAATTTAAGTCCTATTAGAATTGATACAATCAACATGACTATGGCAATGGTTGTATTTATTGCAGTGGGAAACTTTGTGTATTTTAGAATAAAACCGAGAATTACAGCAAAAACGATAAACATCATAGAAGTTGTAGCAACTGCACCATTAGCTGTTATGTTTGCACTTTTAACACCATCAGTTACGGTGAATCCCATAAAAGTGCCTGCAACAATGTCTGCAAAAGCTGCAACAACAAGAATACAGAAAAGCCAACAGAAAAGTAAAAACATCTTTTTCCCGGTTTTACCGATATATTTTTCTATTATGTAACCAATACTTCTGCCCTTGTTCCTGACGGATGCATACATTGCTGCGAAATCCTGAACAGCACCGAAGAACACACCACCAATAAGTATCCATAACAACACCGGTACCCAGCCAAATATGGCAGCCTGAATAGGTCCGTTTATAGGACCTGCACCTGCAATTGAAGCAAACTGATGTCCGAAAACCACGCTTTTAGGTGCAGGTTCATAGTCCACACCGTCACGCTGTTCGTAAGCAGGCGTGTTTCTTTTGGGGTCAACGCCCCATTTTTTTGCTATCCATCTGCCGTATAGAATATAGGCAAGGAATAACACAGCAATAGAAATTATCATCAATGTAACGCCGTTCATAATATCCTCCTATAATTAGATTATTTAATAATCAAGCATAAAGTTTGCACTTTCACACGGAATGCGAGGTGAGATATATCTGTTATAGTTTCCACGCACATAGGTTTGTGCAAACTCATTAAATTTCACAATCTGTTTTCCTGCACAGCATAACCTATCATTCAAGGTGTGATTGACCACATTCGCAGACGCTTTCAATATTGAAAAGATTAATGAAAAACTCTGCTATTGACCAGAAAAATCCGAGAATACCACCCTTGTGGCAAATATGATCACACACACTCACTGGGTCAACATCAATAATTTTTATTCTTCCATCACCATCAGGGTTGCCGTATTTTTCTGCAGTTATTTTCCCGTTAAGAGTTTCCGTGAAATACTTTATAAGCATTTCAGAATCGCAAGGTAAACCTTCTTGTTGAACAACTTTTGCACCATCAAGCATAGTAAGCCCATCGCCACCCTGAAGAAGCACGTATGTACTACCAGCTAATGTATATTTCTCATCAAGGTTGATAGGTTCATCGCCTACTCTAACATTCTGAATTCGGCGTTCTTTTGTATTATCAACTTCAATAAAATTATCAAGTTGGTCAGTAATAATGGGGCTTTTTCTGTAAGTGTGGATTTCAAATGTCATACCAGAAACCTGGAAGAAACTACCGAGAACTTCGGGACATTTACGAGCACCGTGTTCAAGTATATCAACAATCTGTTGTCCTGTAACCTCAAGAACACACATTTCATTGTTGAATGCATTCACATCCATAAGGTTTTTTCTCGACACGCCCCCAATTTCAATCTCTGCACGGATACCGCCACCGTTGGCAATTGCCACATCTGCACCTGTCACGGTACGGTAAGCATCGGCAACAAAATCGCCTGCATTCGTTTCTCTCTTCCTTATAGCCCTACTTCCGTCGGACTCATAGATAATGAGTTTTGCTTCAGATGTGCCGATATCTTCATATAGATATGCGATGTCATTGTTGTAACCGTCAACCTTTTTCTTAACGGTATCGTAAGCTGATTTTGCATCTGCTGACATTGCTTCAACATCAACATCATCAGGATTTATAAGTTTAAATTCAGCACTATTATTGGTGATTGTCAACATACCGAAGTTAGCAAACTTTGTACCTGTTGATGTAAGAAGAACATCTTCGTTATCCTTGTTCTTGTAAACATCACCCTGGATTGTTTCATGAGAATGTGCATCAATAAAATAGTCGATTCCGTCAGTATTGGCAATGATATCAGTCGATTTCCAACCATCAATCGAACCAAGAATACCTGCATGACCTATTGCAACAACACAATCCGCACCATCGTCAATGGCATTATCAACACTTTCCTGAATATTCTCATAAAGGTCTTCGTTTTTTAAACTACCCGGATAAGCAGGAAAGCCGTAAATAAAGTTGCCACTTTCATCCTTAAAGTATTCCGGAGTTGATGAGGTAACTGTTTCCGGAGTTGAGATACCCACAAAAGCAATCTGATAATTACCGAAATCCTCAATTGTATATGGAACTAACACAGGCGAAACTGTTGTGAGATTATAGAAATTAGAACAGATATAATCATATTCTGCCTTATTCTGTGCAAGGTCAAGGAAAACCTCCATACCGTAATCGAATTCGTGGTTACCGGGGACTGCATAGTCATATCCGACCGCATTCATAATATCAACCACGGCTTCGCCTTTGGTCATTGAGCCAATAACCCCACCCTGAATTGCATCCCCTGCATCAACAGTTACAACATTCTTGCCTTGAGCCATAAGTTCCGCTCTGTATGCTGCAAGCACAGGATAATCATCAATTGCACAATGAACATCATTTGTATAAAGAATAACAGTCTCTGACTCCGTCCCATAAGCTGATACTGATACTGTTGACAAGATTATTGACAATAACAAAAGTATGCTTATGAAGCTGTTTATTTTTTTCATAGTTTTGCACCCTCTTTGTATGCGAATACGAATTATTTATATCTAAAATATATCACAAAAAATACTGTTTGTGAAGTCTTGTGTTAGATTTAACCATGTACAAATAAAACTAAAATGCAAAAAAGAGTCGTATCAAATAGCGTAGTTAATGTCACATCCATTCCCACTATTGATACAAATTGTTCCGGTAGTTTTTATATGGTATTCAAGCCATTTAAAAGAATCAAGCGTTGCATTTGGGAAATTTTACTCGCCTCCTGCAACGCTTTTGTTTGTTATTTAACTGTTTGCCATACTTTCTTCAACGGCTTTTTGTGCTTGCTGTTTTGCGATTTCAAGTGCTTTAAGGTCGATTTTACCTGCCTTGATTCTGTAGAAACTGAATGCAAAGAGGAATACAACCATACCAATCAAGAAATACTGGTCACCTGATTCAAGTGTTGTAAAGAGTGAAACGCTGATTAGCAAGTCGGCAATAATTGCAAATACAATTGTAATATTAAAAGCCCATTTTGGCATGTGGAAGAAACTGTTTTTCCACGCTTCGGGATACTTTTTAAGAATTTTAAACATAAGACAGTTGTTGATGAGATTGAGAATCATAACCGGAATCATCATAAGGGAAATCAAATCATCAAGTCCCATATCGACAAAAACAGGAACAACAGCAACAATATAAAGCACAAGCATCATAACCCAGGGATAACCTTTTTTTGTTTTCTTGCCGAGAACTGACGGAAGCCAACCATCCTCAATAGTGGCAAGCATTGGGTGTTGAACACCTGCAATAGCACCGTAAAGTGATGTTGCAATAGCAAAACAAGCACCACCAAGAGTGAATATAACATAAATTGCGTGTGGAAAAATCTTTTCTGCAACAACACCAAGATTTTTATTCGCAACATCTTCAATGGGCAGAACACCGGCAGTAACAATTGCAATAAAAACATAAACAATCATAACTACAAATGATGCAATAAGAATAGCTTTTGGAAGTGAACGCTTAGGGTCTTTTGCATCAGGAGTCATTTCTATTGGTCGTGTGGCACCCTGACAAGCAAAACTCATCATTGCAACAGCCATTATAAATCCAAACGGTCCACCACTGAAATAACCTTCCGAAAATGGATTTGCAGTTGAAAAGTCTACCTTTGGAATACCTGCGATTATGTAAACAAAAAGTGAAACAATAAGAACGCCAACCATCACAAGGTTGAATTTACCCATAAACTTGCCACCCATAAAGGTCGTTGCAAAGAAGAATGTAATTATTCCTATCGCAATAAATTTACCGTATGGTGCAATCTGTGGAAAGATAATTGAAGCATATTCTACAACCGAAAGACCATACATAGCAAATGCAAGACCAGAAAAAATGCTTGAAATTGCAGTTACGCCAACTAAGAGCGGTGGCTGCAAGAGTGCCGATTGGCTGTAATTACCACCGGGAAGCACAAACATTCCTGACATAAGAGTCTTATACGCATAAGCGAAAAGAACAACTACACAAGCAACAATGAGTGCTAATGTAATAGAACGGCCTGTAAATCCGATTGCAGTACCCATTGAAACAAATATACCTGAACCGATACAGTTACCGATTCCGTAACAGGAAAGTTCGGCAACACCTAACTTCTTTTTATTCTCCGTTTTAACAGCATCTTTCATTTTAACATCTCCTTAATAATGTCCTTTACATCAGGGAAGTCTGTCATAGTCTTTGCATAGTGTGAATAAGTGACATTCATATTCTTATCAACGGCAACAAAGGCACAAAGTTGATTTTCTCTTGGTCCATCCGTATTTTCAGGTGCAGGACCTAATGCAGAGTTAACAGACTCAATCATATCGAGATTTAAAAGCTTATAAACATTTTTACCGATAACCATTTCCACAAGTTTATCACCTGCTAGCATACTCACAATGCCTTGTGCTTCAAACACATTGTATTTATCATACAACTCGCATTTAGGGTCTGCAACCAACTCAAAAGGATATTTTTGCTGATGCTGTGCAAGGGTGTAAACATCATTTTGCATAATGAATTTAATCTCATAGCCCATAGCTTTGAATGCAGGATATGCTGCTGTGAAAGAAGCTAAAAGCAATTTGCAAAGTTCACAATCGTAATATCTTGAGAAAATAATAAATGTCTTTTTGTCACCACTGAGTGTTGCATGAGTTGATTTTGGTGAACTATAAACGAAGTTTTCAAGTTTTTCACCAACAGTAAGGGTCTTGTGGTACGGCTTACCATTTTCTTCCCAATTCTTTCTCACTTTTTCAACCGCGTTCTTGAAACGGTCAAGTGCTTTTTCAATAGTAACTTTAGCACAGGCGAGGTTAATTCTCTGGAATCCCCTACCTGCAGGTCCGAACATCTCACCGTTGTCAAGGTAAAGCCCTGCACCCTCAAGCATTTTGCGAAGCTCAACATGAGTCATACCCAACGCTCTCATATCGAGCCACTGAAGATACGTGCCCTCAAGGGGATAAACCTTGATTTCAGGAAAATGCTCTGCCATAAAACTTTCAACAAGGACCGCATTATCGTGAACAACGGTAATTAACTCATCAAGCCAGTCCTCACACTCGTTGTATGCAGCAATACAAGCAGGATAAGCGAAAATGTTAAGTCCCATCTGCATATTGAAAAGTGAACAAGCAGTTGCCTTTGCACGAATTTTTGCATTAGGAATAATAATATTTGAGCACTGAAGTCCTGCAAGGTTAAAGGTTTTACTTGGTGCAGTACAGATTGCAATATTATCAAGCACAAAGTCACCCACATTGGACATAACGGTATGTTCATATCCGGGCATAATTAAATCGTGGTGAATTTCGTCATCAATAATGAAAACACCGTTACGACAACATATATCAGCAACCTTTTTAAGTTCTTCTTTGCTCCACACCTTGCCGATAGGGTTGTGGGGATTACAGAAAAGAAGTGCTTTTGCCTTTTTACACTTTCTTTCAAGGTCGGCGTAATCAATCTCATACACTCCGTCATTATTAATGAGTTCGCTGTAAATAATTTTTCTGCTCTTTGCAAGAACAGCCATATCAAACGGATAATAAACAGGAGTGAGAATAATTACACTATCTCCCGGATTTGTACTTGCCTGAATAAGAATTGCAAGAGCATCAACTACACCCGGAGTATTGATAATCCACTCTTTTTTAACATCGAAATTGTGTTTGCGTTTCATCCAGGAAATGACTGCATCAAAATATTCATCAGTTGGACTTGTATATCCAAGAACAGAGTTTTCTGCAGTATTCTTTATTGCATTTACAATCTGTGGTGCAGGATAAAATTCCATATCAGCTACTGAAAGTGGTACAAATTCAGGTGAAGCATTTTTTGCCCCGTTCCATTTGTTACTTCCACAACCACGACGGTCAGGAATACTTGTAAAATCGTATTTCACAATATCACTCCTTCTAATTTCTCTATGATTTTATGATAACACCCTACATTGACATTGTCAAACAATTCTGTTACTATTTTTTTAGTAATATCAAAGGAGAATTGTTATGAGCATTACGATTGCAATTCCACAAATGGGAACTGACCTTTTCAGAAAATATATGAAAAGTAAATATGTGAAAAGCATAGAGGGAGCAGGGGCGACTGCTCGTTGGATTGAACTTGACGATACAGAAAATGCAGTTGAGGAAGCACTTTCTTGCGACGGTCTTCTCCTCCCCGGTGGTGCAGACATTGAACCCATGCTTTACGGGAAAGAAAGAGAAGAAAAATGTGGCAAACCAAACGAACTTCGTGATAAAAATGAATTTGAGATTTTTAATGCTTTTGTAAAAACAGGCAAGCCTATTTTAGGCATTTGTCGTGGATTTCAACTTCTCAATGTTGCTTGTGGTGGTACACTGCATCAGGATATTGCAGATATAAAAAAGTGCAATCACTCGGATTTTCTTAAAAGAGCAAAAGTTGTCCACAAAGTAACTGTTAATGAAAACACCTTGCTTTACAACATCTTTGGAAAAACAGAAATTGGTGTCAACAGTCTTCATCATCAGGCAATTGAAAATGTCGGTGAAAACCTTACGGTTTCTGCTGTTAGTGAAGATGGTTTTGTTGAAGGCTTAGAGCTTAACAATCATCCGTTTTGCGTAGCAGTCCAATGGCATCCCGAGCACATGAGCAAAATCGACTATCTTCAGCAAAAACTTTTCAATGAATTTATAAAGAACTGCAAGTAAGATAATAAAAACAAAAATTCTAATGTTCCTTTAACATTGATACAGTATTATGTTACTAAAGGAGATGTGTAAAAAATGAGAATTCTTATCGCAGAAGACGAAAAAAGTTTGAATAGAATTATTGCAAAGCAGCTCAAATCGGCAGGATACAGCGTTGACTGTTGCTTTGACGGTGAAGAAGCATACGATATGATTAGTATGACTGACTATGATGCTGCTGTTTTTGATGTAATGATGCCAAAAATTGACGGATTTTCACTTCTTAAAAAAATTCGTAATGATGGAAACGCCTTACCGATTTTGTTCCTTACTGCCCGTGACAGTATTGAAGATAGAGTTGAAGGTCTTGACATCGGTGCTGACGATTATCTTGTGAAGCCCTTTGCCTTTGAGGAATTACTGGCAAGAGTTCGCGTTCTTATTCGTAAAAACAGCGTATCAAAATCAAGTATTATATGTGTTGGTGACCTGACTGTTGACATTTCAAGCAGAACGGTCACAAAGGGTGGAAACATACTTTCATTATCTGCAAAGGAATATGAGCTTTTACAGTATCTTGCTGTCAATAAAGGAATTGTTCTCAGCCGCGAAAAAATCATTGAAATAGTAAAAGAAGCAGGAAAAATTATTCTTTCTGCACATAATCAAGAAACAACTATAACTATCAAAGAAGGTAAGAAAAACTTCGTAACAAAGTATGATGTTGCTGTACAGGATTTTTTGTTTAAAGAACTTGCCAAAGAATTTCCTGAGGCAGAATTTGTGGGTGAAGAAGGAGACAACAACCTTGAAAGCAACTCACTGCGTTTTATCATCGACCCCATTGATGGTACAACAAACTTTATGCAAGACTATCGTTGTAGTTGCATTTCAGTTGCACTTTGTAAGGAAAACAGCACTATTTTAGGTGTCGTATATAACCCATACACCAACGAAGTTTTCAGTGCAGAAAAAGACAATGGTGCATTTCTTAACGGTGAAAAGATAAAGGTAAGCGACCGTCCCCTTTCAGACGGACTTGCTCTCTTTGGTACATCGCCATATCACCCTGAAAATACCGATGAAACTTTTGCACTGTTAAGAAAGGTTTTTGATTTTTCACGGGATATCCGCAGAAGTGGCTCGGCAGCTTATGATATATGTACAATAGCTTGTGGCAGGTGTGAGGTATTTTTTGAGAAAAGCTTGCAACCCTGGGATATTGCGGCAGGAGCATTGATTTTAAAGGAAGCCGGTGGTATTGCACTAACTTACGAGAGTAAAGAAATAAACTTTTCAGCACCTAACGATGTCGTTTTTGCAAACCCCAAGGCTTATGAAGAATTTGTAACCTTACTTTAATAATGTCATAGTTGATTTATTTGTATGATAAAACTAAAGCGTTGCTTTTAGGGAATCTCTACTCCCCTCTTGCAACGCTTTTTAATGTATAAATATTATATTTTATCCAAGTGCTACCATACTAAAAACGAGTGCAAACAAAGCAACTGTTTCACAAAGGCCAACTACTGTGATGTACTGTGAGAAGCCTTTTCCTGTTTCAGCCAATGCATCGGCACCTGCTGCACCTGCTTTACCCTGAAATACTGCAGAAAAAGCCATAGCAAGACCTGATGCGATACCAAGACCAATCAAAAATGCAGGGTCTGCTGTTGAAGATTTCATCTGCTGCATCAAAAGGAAACCGTAAATTGTCTGTGTAAGAGGTGCACCGGCAAAGACTGTAAGAATGAATGGTGCTGCCTTATTACTCATATAGCACTTTTTCCAAGCACCAATTGATGCCTGACCTGCAATACCAATCCCGATTGCTGAGCCGATTGCAGCAATACCCATTGCCAAAGATGTTCCTAATAATCCGAAATTCATAATTATTTCTCCTTCGTGATTTTAATCTGTTTGTTCATTAAATGGTTTGAATTTATGCCCACTCCAGGACATATCAAGATGCGATGAAAACTCCAAAGTATTAAGTCTTATACCGTGTACGATAACAGACAAGACATTCAATATCATATTAAGTCCGTGACCAAATACTAAAAGAACAATCGCAACAATCATAAATAAGAAGTTTCCAAGCAAAGGTCCTGCCAGCTCGTTTACCGTTGCTGCAATTGCTGCACCTGCGAGTCCTACAGCCCAAAGGCGTATATAGGAAACTATATCGGAGAACACATTGACTACACCAAGCAAAACAGAAACAATATTCTTAAGACTTTCAAGTATAGATTTAATAATGTTTCCTTCATAGTTTGAGAATACAAAGCTTAATACAAAGCCCAGACCTATAAGAATAAGGGAAACTGTACCCACGGGAATTCCACTTATTACCAGCGAGAAACTGAATACCTCAGGATTTACAACCAAACTTAAAACAAGGTAGTAAATTCCAAAAAGTTGTAATATAGAACCTATATCACCAAGCATTTTAAGTGAACTCTTATTCCTGATTGCACCTTTTATATGTGCTATTGTCAACTGTATAAGAGCCAATGAGAAGCAGAATATCTGTAAATTCTGTGCTGTGGTAAGTCCCACATCACCCCCAGTCCAGAATGGATGCCATATTCTATCTTCGTAAACATTTGAAATTACGGGAATTGACAAATTCTGAAGCCATTGGGGTATTTGTTCAGCTGAAAGTCCGAACCAGGTACAAGTGACTGTTCCCCATAATACAGTTGACAAACCTAAAAGACCTATAAGCAAAAATGTTGGCGAAACCGGTTTTTTCAAAACCAGTGATTTTACGATTGGTATTGCAACAACAGCACAGATAAACAATCCATATCCGCCATCGCCAAAAATAATACCAAAGAAAAGCAGGATAAACGCCAAGAACCATCCCGAAATGTCATATTCAAAATATCCGGGAACCGCACCTAAAAAGTCAGTTAACGGATAAATAAGACTTACGAACTTATTGTTTGTAAGTTTAGTCGGCACATCGTCTTCCTCTGTAGGGTCTTCCACGAGAAGTCCCCAAGAATTTGATTTGGCAGTATCTTTTAATCTGTCAAGATTCTCCGTTTCAATATATCCTTTGAAATATGCAACTGAAAGATTTCTGTTTTCATCTGACAGCTTTTCGTCCGCCATACCCGTTGCATAAACCTCAAATTCAATCTCCCTTTCACAAGCTTTAACAGCTTTTTTAAGTGCGTTTGTGTAATCACCGTAGGAAAGGATTTTTTCGTCTATTGATTTAATCTTGTCGCCAAGTTCTACGGACTTTTGTCGCATTTCTTCAGTTGACATCTGTGGCAACTCCAACTTGTAAGTGTTAATTGATGAAACCCTTTCATCTTCACCATCAGTACCTGATTTAATCAACATACATTTCACTGAATTCTTGTTTTCACTTAACTTGACGGTTTTTACACCATCTCCCAAGGATTCATATTCCTTTTTAGGCACTTCATAAAATGAAACATCAATGCCTTTTTCCGTTAAATCTTTAATACTTCTAGGTTCGAATTCTCCCCAACCCTTAAGTCGGTCGAGTTCTGAGTTGAGAGTAATAATTTCTGCCTGACAGTTTTTCTTTTCTTCTGTCAAGGAGGATATTTCCTTTGCAACTTTCAATGCTTCATCAACAGATAATTCTTTTTCTTCTGTGTCTTTTTTATTTCCCGCAATAAAAACTGCACTTTCAAGCAAAGAAATCTGTTCTTTCAATTCACTTAAATGTTCACCCGAACCTTCGGTGATTTCAATATGAATCATTCCGAGTTTGCGGAGTTTTTTTAGTGTTTCTGCTTTTTTATCTCTCATAATTATGAGAGAAACTTTTTTCATAGGAACTATCATAATGCATAAACCTCCTTTAAGGAAGCCTCAGCATTACGTTGGGCTATTTTGCGTTTTGAAATCTTTGAACGAACTACGGCACTAACCTGTTGGTCTGCCATATAAATCGATATTTTTTTAATATTGTCTTGAGTTTCAGGGATTTTTACCTTTTCAAACAAGTTAACTCTTTGAGAAGTTGCAAGAAGTTCTGCATTTAAAAGTCGTACTTGTTCATCTAACACTCCTGCCTCCAAATCAAGTGACATTGCTCTTTCCATATGATTCGCAGCAATATCCACCCACAAAGGCGTTTCGTACAAATCATAGTCCCCTCTGGAAAAGTCTGCTCCTTCATAAGTCGGAATAGCAACACCTGCAATATTTCCTTTCCCTTTACGGATATTGCTGACTGTGATTATTCCATCAGGGAATACATTCTTTTCGCTAAAAACAGCAATCCAATCTCTGAAACCTTTTTCAAGTTTCTCTTTTTCTTCTCTTACTGCTTTAGCTTTTGCTTCTATTGTACGGATTTCCGCTTGGAGTTGTTGTTTTTTCAGTGTCAGAGTAGGCAAATATCTCCGGTACATTTTAAGAGCATCTTTTTGTACCTTTAACTCATTTTTTGTTAATTTGATTTTTGCCAAAACCACAGTCCTCCTTACTTAACAGGCCAGAATTCATCAGTAAGGTCTGACTTTATACCGGTTTCATCTTTTTCAAAACAATCTGCTAAAATCTCCCAACCTAAATCAAGGGATTGTTCAAGAGACAAGTTGACTGACAAGTCCATCATTTTATTTTCGAAAAGATTACCGTATTTAAGGAGCTTTTCGTCCCATTTATTCATCGAAAAGCCCATATTCTTCTTTTCCAATGTTTCTTTGTAAGAAGAGTACAAACGAATCATACCATCCATAAGTGAACGATGGTCTTTTCGGGTTTTTCCGTTAACGTTCTGCTTAAGTCGTGAAAGGGAACCAAATGGTTCAATACGGCCACCTTTAAGGTAATACTGCCCTTCAGTAATATAACCTGTATTATCAGGTACAGGGTGTGTAACATCGTCACCGGGCATAGTGGTAACTGCAAGAACAGTAACTGAACCTGAATTTGCAAAGTCAACCGCCTTTTCATAACGAGCTGCCAACTGTGAATAAAGGTCACCGGGATAACCACGATTAGACGGAACCTGTTCCTGAGTAATTGCGATTTCCTTCATAGCATCCGCAAAGTTTGTCATATCGGTAAGCAAAACCAATACATCCTTATCCTGCAAAGCAAACTGTTCTGCAACAGCCAACACCATATCAGGAATCATCATGCATTCAACAGTAGGGTCAGATGCAGTATGAATAAACATAACAGTTTTACTCAGTGCTCCACCCTGAGAGAGCTCGTCCTTAAAATAAAGGAAATCGTCATATTTAAGTCCCATACCACCAAGGACAATAACATCTGCTTCTGCCTGCATTGCAATACGAGCAAGAAGTTGGTTATATGGTTCACCTGAAATTGAGAAAATAGGCAATTTCTGTGAAACGACCAAAGTGTTGAACATATCTATCATAGGGATATTTGTTCTCATCATACGGTTTGCAAGAATTCGTTTGGTTGGGTTAACAGATGGTCCGCCGACGGGCTTCATATTCTCTGTAAGTGCAGGACCTTTATCTCTTGGTTCACCGGAACCGTTAAAAATGCGACCTAACAAATCTTCGCTGAATGAAACACGCATTTCACGACCTAAAAAGCGAACTTCGTCACCGGTTGAAACACCCTGACCACCTGCAAAAACCTGAAGGGAAACAATGTCACCCTCGATTTTATTAACCTGTGCAAGCGACTTGCCAAAACGAGTGTTGATTTGTGCCAATTCTTTATACTGAACATTATTCGCTCTTACAGTAATAACATTACCGGTGATTGATTCGATTCGATTAAAAACTTTATTCATTCTCACTCACCGTCCTTTAATAATTGCTCTGCTTCAAGGTTTAATTTACCGTTTTTCTCGTTATAAAGTGCATCAATTTCTTCTTCAGCTTTTTTAAATGCATCACTCTGGAATTCTGTATAGTTCCAGTCAATAAACTTCTGACGCAAACGGTTAATGAAACTACGGGCATTATCTTTATCATCTATTTCATATTCGCTACCTAAAACATATATGAGTTTATCAGTAACATAACGCTGACGAAGTGTTGTACAGTTTGCATCAACCAAATCAAAGGAGTTCTGCTGAAGATAAACAGCATCAAGCATTTCTGCTTTAAGATAGATAATATAGTCGGAAATACTTGTACCTTCCTCGCCAACAACCTTCATCATAGAGCCGATTTCGTTTCCGTGATGAAGAATCTTTTTGCAATATTCAGACTTCTGAGTGTCAATTACACTCTTGTATTTTGACCACGAAATGAGTGGGTCAATAGCAGGGTATTTTCTTGCATCTGAACGCTCACGGGATAATCCGTGGAATGCACCAACAACCTTTAGGGTTGCTTGTGTAACAGGTTCTTCAAAGTTACCACCTGCAGGGGAAACCGTACCACCTATTGTAACAGAGCCTGTGCTTCCGTCAGGCAAACGGACATAACCTGCGCGTTCATAAAATGCTGCAATATATGATTCAAGATATGCAGGGAAGGCCTCTTCACCGGGGATTTCTTCAAGTCGACCTGACATTTCACGAAGAGCCTGTGCCCAACGGGATGTTGAATCGGCAAGGAGAAGTACATTCAGTCCCATCTGACGATAATACTCTGCAAGAGTTACTGAGGTATAAACTGACGCTTCACGGGATGCAACCGGCATAGATGAAGTATTACAAATAATAATTGTTCGTTCCATAAGTGAACGACCGGTTTTAGGGTCTGTAAGTTCAGGGAATTCAGTCAGTGTTTCAACAACCTCACCTGCACGTTCACCGCAGGCAGCAATTATAACAATATCAACATCAGCATATTTTGATGTTGTGTGCTGTAAAACAGTTTTACCTGCACCAAACGGACCCGGAGTACAATATGTTCCACCTTTGGCAACAGGGAAGAAAGAGTCAATAAGACGCACTTTTGTTTCCATTGTTTCAACAGGGGCTAATCTTTCGCTATAACACCTAACAGCACGTTTTACAGGCCATTTAAAGGACATAGAAACAGAAATATCGTGTCCCCTTTCATCTGTGATAACTGCAACAGTTTCTTTGACTGTATATTCGCCTTTTTCTGCAATTGACTTTAATGTATATTTTCCAAGGAGATAAAACGGAACAAATATTTTATGCGTGAACGGTCCTTCCGGAACTGTACCGATATATTCACCTGCGCGTAAGGTGTCACCAACCTTTGCGACAGGTGTAAATTCCCACTTTTTCTCTAAATCAAGGCCATCAGCGTAAATTCCGCGTTCCAAAAACCAACCTGCTTGTTCTGCTAAAACAGGTAACGGATTTTGAAGTCCGTCATATATCTGACCTAACAACCCGGGACCAAGTTCTGCTGACAACATATCTCCCGTAAATTCAACCTCATCGCCACATTTTATTCCGTCAGTCATTTCATAAACCTGAATCTGTGCGATATTACCTTTAATACGGATAACCTCACTTTTAAGGGATGTTTCTCCTACCTTAACAAAGCAAATTTCATTCATAGAAACATTGCCCTGAAATTCGACAGAAACAAGGTTACCGTTTATACTTACAACCTTTCCAATATTTTCGGTCATTATATAGCCTCCAACCTATCTCCATTCATAATGGAGTCGTAAATATTTCTGTATGCGATTTCTCCGTCATTTGTATCAAACTGCCTTATATGAGAAATCAATTTTAATTTAAGTCCATAATAATAGATAAATTCCTCTGAAAAACTATCCATTGGTCTTAGAGTTTCTAAGAATTCTAATCGATAATTATTAAGAAACTTTTCTGCCTCCATAGGACTTTCAATATCTATAGCGGAATTCGCCACTTTTAAAATGTCACCTGACAAAATATTATTATCTATATCAAATGTCTTTTTCATTTTGTCTGCTCTGACCTTTGCCAAGGCAAATCGTAATTCTCTTTCGTTATTATTCCAATTATCTATTAAAGGAGAATTTGACCTTTCAACAGTTTTTGCCGGCAAAAGTGTTATTTTATTGAGTTCATTCTGTATTCTTTTACCTGCAATCTGATTACACAAATCAAAAAAGCGTTCTTCTGTAACGGGCAACGGCATATTTTCACTGATTCCATCCAAAGAAGGCAACTGTGATATCAAATAGTATTCTGACATAATTATTCCGCCTCTTTCAAAAGTTTAACAACCTTTGGACTGAGATAATTTGACATCATGTCCACAACTGCTTCAGTTGAATAATCGTAATAAGCACCGCTGTTATTGACTGCAATACGGAATCCACCATCGAAATTATCATTAGCCTTAAGAGTGATACCCTTGGAAATTCTTTCCTTAAGAGAAGAAAGTGCAGTTTCATCTAACAAATCCACATCGTTACTGTTTAAAATCACTTCAACATCTTCTACATCAGGATTATTTGCCCAACTTTCAATCACATTTATGACGATTTGTGATAATGAATCAGCTGAATAAACCGAATTTACTGTTTCACAAACAATAGAATTCAATTCTCTTGTAACGCTTTCTCTGAAAGCAATGAGAAGGTTTCTTCCTGCTTGACGAATAGCATCGTCACTGGACTTCACCATTCTATCATTTTCAACCTTAGCATCAGCAAGAATCTTTTCTGCCTGTGCTTTTGCATCTGCAACAATCTTCTCCGCCTCAAGCTTTGCAGAATCGACAATAGCTTTTGCTTCAGTTTCCGCTACTTCCACTCCATCTTTTTTAATCTGGTCAATAAGTTCTTGTAATTGTATTTCCATAAGGTTCGCTCCTTTTCATTTATACTGAGTATGGGTGTTGTTTTTTCCTTTTAATAAAAAATAATGGAACCATTATCCTCTGCAGTCAGCTGGTTCCATTCAATACATTCCCAATTAAAAATATTATATCACACTAACTATTTTTGTCAAGGTTTACAAACAATAAAAGAAAACAACACCTCCATTGGCTTTATTTGCCATAGGAGGTGTTCTTGTATCAACTAATAAGTTTTATCCGTTTACCGGAGGATTATAAACGACTGTAAATGTAAGTGTTCCTGTATAAACACCAACAGGTTTTCCTACAAATGTTTCAATTGCTACTTTAACATTTGTTCCGCCAACAACACCGGGTGCTGTTGTGTTTTCTGCGTTAACTTCCTTGAAATTAACGGTATCTCCGCCTGTAACATTCAACTTCAGTTTTTCCGGTACATCTTCACCTGCAGTCATTTCACCGTCATTATCCGCAACAACTGAAATATCAAGTGATGCACCAATCAAAAGCTGTGACTCAACAGAATATGTCATTTCCTTTTCTAATGTGTCATTCCATTGAATCTGAATATCTGCAGGAATTGTTACTTTGTATGACCAGTCATTATTTTCATCAAACTTTGTTGTAACATTAACTGTTCCTGTTTTATTTGTTGACTCATGTGTAATTGGGTCTGCTGCAAAAGCAGGAACTGTAACAGCCATCATCATTACAAGAGCCATTACAATAGCAATAATCTTTTTCATAATGAATTACTCTCCTTTAATGGAGTTATTGAAATCCAGATTAAAGAATTTCTGCTGTAAATGTAAGAGTATCTGAATACTTATCAACAGGAACTGTTGCCCAAGCAGCATTTGTTGTATCAATTGTAACTGTGTCTGCTTCGTTAACTACAACTTCTGCAGAAGCTGTGTATTCTGTGTCTGTGATTGCATAAGCAAGAGTAGCTGTGCTACCGTCTTTCTTAAGTAAACCTGAACCAGCAACTGTAACTTTAACGAAATCACCTGTTGCAAGTTGGCTGTTGATTTTATATTCAATGTCTGTCGTAGTTGCTTCCCAGAAAATTTCCTGTGTTGCAGGAATTGTAACTGTGTACCAAACTGGGTCAGAACCATCTTCTTTTGTTGTTTTTGTAGTAATAATTGTATCGCTACCTGAATTTGAACCGCCTTCAACTGCTGCAAAAGCAGGAACTGCAATAGCCATCATCATTACAAGTGCCATTACAATAGCAATAATCTTTTTCATAACTTCTATCTCCTTAAGTTTTTACCAGCTCTGCTGTGAATGTTAATGTACCACTATATTTGTCAATTGAAGCACCATTCCAATTAGCAGTAGGAATATTCACCTTAACTGCTGATTTTTCAGGTGATGTTGCTAAAATCACTGACTTTGTTGTGGTATATGCTGTGTCACTTAATGTGTAATTAAGTGTTGCAGTTTTTGCCGCGTTTGTCATTACTCCCTGGTCGGTTGATAGAACAGATACTTTAATGAGTTTTCCTGTCTGTAATTGTGACCAAACAGAATATTCTACATTTGTCACCGTTTTTCCCCAAGGAATACTGACTGTTGCCGGAATTGAAACGGTAAAGGTCCCCTCACCCATATCAGCGGCACCATCAACAAGAACTGTTGTATTGCCAGCAGGAGTTCCTGAATTCAATTCAGCTGCGAAAACAGGAACACAAACTGCAAACATCATAACAAGAGCAAGAGCCAATGAAAGTAATTTTTTCATATTCAGCCCTCATTTTTTAATTTCAATTAAGCATCAACAAGTTCTGCTGAGAAAGAAATTGTTCCCTCGTATGCTGCGATTGAAACTGTTTTCCAAGCATCTTCTTCAATTGCAAGGTTGAAAGTATGACCTTCATCTTTAACAACCGGAGCACGAGAAAGACCGTTTGTTGCATCAGTTGCTGTAAAAGCAATTGTTTCATTGTTAGCATTTGTCAAATCTTTTGACTTAGCAAGTGCAACCTTAACTCTTTTGTTGGTAGCAAGCTGGCTTGTGATTGTATATTCATCAGCCTTCTCAGTATCACCCCAAGTAAGGTTGATTGCTGCAGGAATTGTAACGGAATAAGTACCGTCACCCTCAGTTGCAGCACCATCAACAAGAACTGTTGTATCTCCTGACTGAGTAGCAGAATTTAATGTGCCTGCAAAAGCAGGAACTGTAATAGCCATCATCATTACAAGTGCCATTACAAGAGCAATAATCTTTTTCATGATTTTTCTCCTCAATATCCAGGATTTAAATTAAGCAGCTGAGTAAACTACTGCGTAAGTAAGTGTACCTGTGTAAACATCAGGAACTGCCTTTGAGAAGTCTGCAATAGAAACTTCAACATCAGTTGCAGGAGCAACATTGTCGTTGATTTCTGAAAATGTTTCTTCTGCACCACCTGTAAGTGTGTAAAAAAGCTCATAATCAGGTGCGTTTGTGCTTGTCATTTTACCGCCGTTGTCAGCTACAACTGAAACCTTAAGTGTTGCGCCGATAGGAAGCTGAGATGTAACTGAATAGTTTACCTTAACTGCTTCTGTATTGTTCCAAGCAATTGTTGTTGCTGCAGGATAAGTAACTGTGTAAGTAGCATCTGTGTCATCTGTTGTTGTTGAAACTGTTGCACTTCCCTTTTGAGAACCATCAGTTTCTTTTTGTGTATTCTGGTCTATAGCAAAAGCAGGAACTGTAACAGCCATCATCATTACGAGTGCCATTACGATAGCAATAATCTTTTTCATAATTTAGTCTCCTTTTGTTTCTTATACATTATGCCTTGTCGCCAAGAGCAACTGTAAATGTAATATAATTTGAATATTCAGCGATTGTCTTTTCCCAATCATTAACTGTGAATGTGATTGTTTCTGTTTTGCTTGAAACTTCATCATATTCTGTTGCAACTGCACCTGAAAGTGTGTATTCAAGAATGTCAGCAGTACCTGTTGCAGTCATTTTACCGTTAAGAGTACCTGACTCCTTATCAGCAACTGTAACATCAATTTTTTTGCCAACTGCAAGCTGTGTTTCAACTGTGTATGTTGCATCATATGTTGGAGCATCCCAAGGAATAACGATTTCTGCAGGATATGTAACTGTATATTCACCTGCTCCAACTGCTGATGTGTCTGTCTTTACAAGTGCTTCACCTGCGTCAGGTTTTATGTTGCTGATTTCTTCTGCAAAAGCAGGAACTGTAACAGCCATCATCATTACGAGTGCCATTACGATAGCAATAATCTTTTTCATAATTGTATCTCCTTAAAACTTATACTTTTTTTCAATTAAATGTCAACAACTGCTGATGTGAATGTAAGTGTATCCTTGTATTCATCAATAGCTGCATCATCCCAAACCGAAGGAGCAACATCAACATTAAAGTTGAATGAAGCACCATTTACAACCGGCACTGTTGTTTTACCACTTACTGTACCTGAAAGTGTATAAGCAAGTTCTGCATTTGTTGCACTTGTCATTACATAACCTGCATCCTTATCAGCAACAGTAACGCTAACGCATTTACCTGCTCTAAGCTGTGAAGTTACAGAATATGTAAACTGTGTTGACTCTGTTTCCCAGATAATATCCATTGTAGCAGGATATGTAACTAAATACTCACCTTCACCTACAACAGAAGATGTATTTGTTTTAACAATAGCATCACTGGAAGTATTACCTTCACTGAGTTCTGCTGCAAGAGCAGGAACTGTAACAGCCATCATCATTACGAGTGCCATTACGATAGCAATAATCTTTTTCATAGTTTATTTTCTCCTTTTTAGTATATCTTAAGGATTAAACAACAGCTGCTGAGAATGTAAGAATGTCTGAATATTCACCAACAACAGCATTGTTCCAAGCATCTTCTGTAATGTCAACAGAAATTGCTTTTTCAACTGCAGGATATGTAACTGTTGCAAAGTTTACATCTGTGTCACCTGTAAGAGCAAAAGCGAGGTCAAGTGCAACATTTTCTTCCGGTGCATAAGTCATAATGTAGTCAGCACTTGTAACTTTAACATCAAGAGTTTTGCCATAAAGAAGGTGTGTTTCTGCTGAATACTTTAACTCAGTTGTCTGTTCGCCCCAAGCGATTGTTGTGTCAGCAGGAATTGTAACAACATACCAGTCACCGTCAGTATCCGGAACGCCGTCACCATCAGTATCCTTTTGTGTACTTGTTGTGATTGTAACATCACCTGAATCAGTGTCTTTAACACTAAGGTCTGCTGCGAAAGCGGGAACTGTAACAGCCATCATCATTACGAGTGCCATTACGATTGCAATAATTTTTTTCATAGTTTATTTCTCCTTTTATAGATTTTTTGAAATTTATACTGTAACAAGTTCAGCTGTATATGTAAGAATATCAGAATATTCTTCAACGACTGCACCTGCCCAAACAGTTTCATCAATTACAACATCAAGGGACTGAACATCAGGAACAACGATTGTTGGCTGAGTTGTTGTGTAGTTTGTAGCACCAACAAGTGTATAAGCAATTTTGTAAACACCGTCAGCTGTTTTCATTGCTCCGCTACCTGCTACTGAAACCTCTACGCGATGGTTTCTTCTAAGTTGTGATGTGATAGCATAATCAACATCTGTAACATTTTCGCCCCATGGGATTGTTGTGTCAGCAGGAATTGTAACAGTGTATCTTTCGGCATCGTTACCGTCAGCGTCTTTTGTATCTGTTAAGATTGTAACATCACCATTACTTCCTCCACCCTGTGTAAGGTCTGCTGCGAAAACAGGAACTGTAATAGCCATCATCATTACGAGTGCCATTACGATTGCGATAATTTTTTTCATAATTTATTTCTCCTTTTCTAAGATTTATGCCTCTGTGTATTCAGCGGTAAATGTAAGAAAATCGCTGTGTTTACCTGAAGCTGCTTTGTTCCATTGTTCTTCTTCAATCTCCACGGAAAGACCGAAGGCTTTACCGTAATCTCCCGGGAGGAAAACAATGTTCTCGTCGCCAGATAAGGTGTAAGCAATAGTCTGATTTATTGCTTGCTCATTAACTAACTTGTAGTCATTGGCTGAAGAAACTCCGACCTTAACTGCTTTTGATGGTTCAATGTTCAAAAGCACTGCTCGAATTTCACCAATACCCATGGTTTCAGTTCCCCACGGGATTTCAACGTCTGCAGGATAGCTTAACTCATAAGCAGCTTCACCCTCTGTTGAGATAGCCATTGACTGGGTTTCAGCAACTACCGGTACAACGCAAAGTGTCAGCATCATGAGTGCTAATACTACGGACAAGAGTTTGTTCATTAAATCATCTCCTCCCTTTTATTACGAGCCGTCTTCAAGAGCGACTGTATATGTTAATTGTGTCTTATATTCACCTACAGGTACTGCATCCCAATATTCCTGCTTAATTGTTATGCTTGGAATATCAGTTGGTTTTGTTCCAGCCTGAACCTCACCTGTAAATTCGGTTTCTTTAAAGTTTTCTGCATCATAAGTAAGCTTGAATGGATTTCCGTCCGTACCAACATTCGTTGATGTCAAGTCATTGATATTATTTCCATCTGCATTTGCATCTTCAACCATAATACTGATTGTTGCATTATTAAGGTTTGCCTCAACTGTATAAGAAACATCCTTTGTTGTTGTGTCATCCCAGTCAATTTCCTGGTCTGCAGGAATCTCAACCTTATATGATGTTGGGTTTGTACCATTAGTTGAAGTAAACTTAACGGGGAGTTCAATTGTTGCCATTGGAACAAGATCTTCACCTGTAAGGCCTGCCTCAATATCCGCCGTTTCATAAACATTAAAGGTAATCGAACCTTCGTAAACAGAACCGGTAGGTGCTTTTGATGCTACTGACGAGTCAACAGCAATCTCAAACGGAATTCTTGCAAATACCTCATTAGGCTCAAGATTGTCGTATTCACCTAAATCAAGCACGGTATCTGCAACAAGTGAACCTGCTGTAAAGGAATTAAGTGATGAATAGGTTGTTCCTTCCATCTGTGTAAGCTTCAAGTCTGATACAGCCTGTAAGGTTACTGATGTACTAACATCAGCTATTGACTTAATTTCTGATGATTCAAGCAGTGTTGCGATATATGTCATATCAACATAAACCGTCTTCTTCATTGAATCTTCATTGTCATTATTAAGGCTGACCTCAGTCACTTCTGAACCGCCTGTTTCTGCATCGAATACTGCTACTTCACTTACAGGGAACAATCTGAGGATTTTTTGTTCAAGTTCATAAAGTTCCTCAACATTGTAGTATGCAGGAAGGAAATTATTATATTCCTCAAGAGTATCCTTGATTTCCCGAATTTCATCTTCACTAAGTCTTTCTCTGTTTGTTATCTTGGTGCTTGCGTTATCATATATATTCTGCAACTTGTTACGGAAAGTAATAATACCGCCGTTTATTTCCTCACCATTAACAGTAAAGCTTCGTGTGTTGTTCAGGAAATATGTGAAACCACGAGAAGTATTCTGAAGCTGTGGATAAATTGAACCGTCATCAATTGAAGTCTTTGAATAATACTGCAACTGGTCATACATATTAGTCTTGAAGGTTTCAACCTCTGCCTTACGCTCGATACTGATGAAGTTGCCTATCTTATAGTTGTCAGAATCTGCGACACCCTCATCCTTATTCTCAAGCACACCGTCGTCATTATAGTCGTACTTAACAGTATAAAGTGCTGTGATTTCAGGTAAGAAGGTCAGAGCATCTGTTTTTATGCTTTCCAAACTCTTTAAACATCTCATTGCAGCATTATAGGCATTGAGGAAGCCTGCCTTGTTAACCTGTTCCTTCTCTGCAACCGAATAAAAAATGTAAGAATTATCATAGAATTCGCCAAGTGTAGCAGCCAATTCTGCAGTTAAACCATATGCTTCATAATAAGGAACAACCTGATTATTTGCATCAAGCATAAAACCGGGATATATAAGGTCGTTTTCTCCTGTAACGGAAGCACCTGTTGCCTTTGAGTCGAGGTTTTCCTCAATCCATTTCACTGCATCTGCAGCCGAAACATCAGGCTGAGGAATGCTTGCAGGATTATCAACATAGCCCATATATTTTTCAAGTTTTGCATAAGATGATGCTACAACACCCTTCTGATATGACGGAAGTGTTCCGTAAATATCCCTAGCAGCCTGAACTGATGATTGGAGTGTAGTTTCATCATAAGGGTCAATTGCAGCAACTGCATCCTCAAAGTTTTTAGCAGGAAGTGATTTTGATTCAAATGTTTCTGCGTATGATTTCCATATGTGGGATGGATAAGCTGCGGGGTCATAAGTGAAACCAACATTATCGATTGTAAATGTTTTTTCATCGAGTGAAGTATTATTTGCACCACCGATACAGAACTGAATTGCGTAAATGCTATTGAGCCAATCTGAATTGCAATCCAACTTATCACTACCATCAAGAACTGTTTCACCACTCTTGATGTGGTATAACGGAATCATCAAGTAGCCTTTATAACCATCAAGGCTTAATTCATCACCCCAGTTCGAATTCCGCGCTGATGTAAAGGCATATTGGCTTGTTGTGTGGTTAATTTTCCATTCGCCTGTATTAGGGTCAAGAATAAAGTATTTCCAATGTTCTTGCTTGTATGCATTAGGGTTAGTTATATTTCCCAATGTAGCATTACCCATATCAACACGGAATTTATGTTCTACACCACCATCAAGTGCAAAAATGTTAGTTGAAAAATAGAAACTTTCAAGTTCTGAGAAGTCAACATACATAATCAATGATAATCCAATTGATGGTGAACCTGTTGCATTTTTTGTTGAAAAAATACCAAGTCCATCAAGCCCTGTATTGTTAGCTTTGAACTCGTTATATGTATTTGAATCTTTACCATGTCTTGAGAAAGTTACTGTATGGAAAACACCCTCATAGTCACTTACTGTTTTAAACGAACTGTCAATATCCATTGTGGCTGCGTTACTATGCAAATAACCATTATCCGTTATACTAACCGATGAAGCATTATAATGAAGTTTGTTATCCATTACTTCTTGCTTATAATCTCCATCAGTTGGCGAATAACCATATAAGTCCTTGTCAATAACATTCTCATTACCATTGGTTGTATAAGTTACAATACCTTTTAAGTGTCGCCAACTGTTTGCCATAGTATAAACGCCGTCACCAGGATTATGTGTACCTGCTGAAATACCGTTTACACTTGTAAATCCTGTTGTGTAGGTATCTTTATTGTCTTCAAGACGCCAAGCTTTTGTGCCGAGTGCTACATTTTCGAAATCGTTATAAACGATATACGGGAAATCTGCAAGCTGTTGACCAACAACGAATTCGTCACCATCTGTTGCAGTAATATTATCAATAAGTGCAAAGTATTTAAGAAGTGTATCCTCCTGCTCTGCACCAAGCATTTCAAGCTGACCTAAATTAAGAAGTGAATAAGCCTGCCAGAGCTTAACGATTTCCTTTCTTAACACTTCGCTTACCGATGTAATTTTATCCGGATGAGGAAGCTTCTCCATTGTATTAACAATACTTGGAACGAGGTCATCCTTATCACCGTTTGAAATAAACCATTCTTTTATAGGTTTTGCTTGGTCATAATTAATTGTACCTTCTGCATTACAAGCCTCAAATGCAAGCCATGCTTTTTCCCAGGTTTCTTCACGGTTAAGCTTTGCAGCCATTCCTGCTAAGCCTGATGTATCAGGCTGTCTTGTAATGTCGAGGAATGTTGTGCTTTTCCCCTGTGAAACATAAAGAGCTCTATATTCTTCAATCAATTCAAGAATGTATTCAAGTTCACGATAGTCAGCCCAGTCGGGGTCGGAAATATACTTATCAATTTCATCAAAAATGATTTTAGAAATTGCTGATTCCTCATCGTAATAGGTTGACATCGGACTACCGGTATTAGGGTTGTCATTAAGGGTGTTTTCGGGATAAGCACCACCGTCTGAACGATAGAAGAAAATATTATCAACGAAGAAACTGTTCTGAAGACTGTCTGCACTACAATTTTCAAAAGAGAAGCCCATTGTCTTTAAGTCTTCGATTGCACGGTATGTATTTTCATTTCTTGTTATTGTTCCGGCTGAAAGGTTAACAGTTGCTCGTTTTGCAGCTGCTTCGCCCGCTGTTTGAGTGTACAAACCATCATCATCAGTTGTACCAACGGCTGCTGCCGGCATGTAACCGACATTCCAACCATCCATCTCGCCATGAGACACACCAAGCTTGATGTGTTCTGCACAGTTAAATTGACGATACTGTAACATCAATGCCTCTGTAATACAAGTACCTGCAGGGTCTGCCAAAATAGGTGAAGCCGATTGCAAACTAGCAACATATGCATCACCGTTTGCTTGTGTTGTCGGTCTTAAAGAACTGCCACTAGCAAAAATATTGTTAGTTGATGCTATAACATCTTTCTTATTTGTTCCAAATTCTGCATTTGTTGTTGTAATATACCTGTTCTCCGTTGAACAGAAGAATTTAAGAGGAACTCGGACATAACCTTTAAAGTTTGCAAGGTCAATTGTACCGTTTGTCATCATTACCTTATTCCAGCCACCATCTTCACGCTGAACATGGACATAAGGTGCCTCTCCAGTATATGCACTGTATGTAGTGCCTTTAGTTGAATAATGAACAACTTCATTTTCGGAAACGTCAACATTTTTACCATCTGCCCAGCCTAAAACTGTTTTACACTGTGCACCAAGGTTAAATGCCATTCCCTGAATACTTACTTTTGAGAAATCAAGCCAGTACCAAACTTCTTCCGCACCCTTGAAGTCCCAAGTTTCACGAGAATATGATGTATAGAAATTCTGTGTACCATTCGGCATATCATTCATAATAAAACGAAGTGCCGCTGTATCACCAACATTATCAGAAAGGTCCTCTGTACCTGCTTCAGCAGCAGTTCCCATATAAAGAAGTGCGTTACCTGTGGCTGTAGCAGTGTTGTCAGAGTCTGTTGCACCATCAAATGTTGCCATCTCACGAACAGCTGTTGCGCTTGTTGAGAAGTTTGCAAATCGGCTTGCATCAATTTCTGCAACGGGAACTTCCGTAACAGTTGCATAAAGAGGAAGTGAGAACCAGTTTTGTGTATCAACTGCAGTTACCGTTACACTATAACGATTGTTAGTAAGGTCTATTTCTCCGATATCTGCCGCAGGGAAAGTTCCTCTGGTGCCTGTTGCTTTAACAGTACTGATTACAGTATCCTTATGTGCTTGGTTTTTAGGACCCATATCAACAAGTTCAAGAATATAGAACGCTATTGATAATTCCTCATCCTTAAATGTAGGTTCTGCCTTTGCTTCGGGATATTCTACCTGAATATTGCCCTCATCATCAAGCCAAGCTCTTGCACCCTCTTCTATTGCATCTTCACTAAATTTCGGTGCAGGGTCATAGGGTATTGTTGCTGCACTGAACAGCATAAACGGAAGCGATGTTATAATCAATGTCAACGATAAAACAATTGACACTATTTTTTTAGATGATTTTTTCATTTTCATCTTCAGTCGTCCTTTCCTTTGAAAGTACTATATATAATAGGTATATTATTTTGCAGGTTTTACATGGATTTCTGTTGCGAATACCATATTGTTAAGTTTTGATAACTGCTTGTCAAGTGAATATGGCTGTGCAACTACAACTGCACTGTAAGTTCCCTCTGAAAGAGGTCTGCTGATTGAGAATCTTGAAATTGCATATCCGGGTTGTACAAGTCCTGATTCGTAAAGAAGTTCATCACCGTCATCAGCTTTTTTGTTACCATTTTTATCGAGATAAATTGAATACTGCATAAAGCAGATATCTGCATTTTTCTTATCATTTGCAAGTACGAAGTTCTGTTCCTTCTGACCTGCTATAAAGTTAATCTGGGTAATGCCCCTCATAGTGATATTCTTTACGGAAACATCAATTTCTTCTTCAAGCTTATCCCATACACCTTCGCCCTCATCACCTTCAAGAATCATTCCTCCGGGTGTTGTAACAGGCTCCTTCGGAGTATCAAAAACACCGCTCTGAACAGCATAATATACACCGAAAATCAATCCTGCCAAAGCAAGAAGTCCTAAAAGGAATAGAAGGATAAGTGCTGCGATTCTGTCCTTCTTAACAGCGATAAATCTGCCGTCATCAAGTTCGATATAACCAATTACCTTATAACGGATTGAGCTTGTTGCTCTGTAAACAGTTTCTTCAATTCCGTTAACCGTAAGCACACCGGATTCGTGTTTGCCATATTTCAACTGACCTACCACACGAATTCCGCCATCTGGATATGCTGCTTTAATCTCTTTAGTTGTGTAATAACCAACCTCAAAGCCTGTATCCTTATTGCGGTAAGATTCTACATAATCATTTCCTAACTTTATATTGTATTCTGCCATTTTAACAGCCTCCCGAAATTGTTTTAAAAAATAATGCAATTAGACATAGTAACAATAATACTATTTTACTTATAAATTATACCTCCACCTACGCTTTTTTGTCAACTTTTTTTGCATATTTTCATTTAAAAAAGTTCGTATACATCTGATTATTTTATGCAAATTGCACAAATTCAACCAGTCTGTGTTAATGAACAAACTTTGTTTTTTTGTTTATTATTTTGTCTGAAAAATAGTAAAAATTTTTATTATTCTGTCAATACAACTGTTTTTTTCAATCCCCCATAAAATAACAATGACAAATTCTTAAAAATGTCAAACATATCTTCGCATAATTTTTGTTTAAAATCACAACAGCATTAAAACCTTACAAAAAAATCAAGCGTTGCTGTCAGAAACACAAAATTTCTTCGCAACGCTTTTTTTGTTTATTCTATTATCCTATTGCCATTTTGAAACAGATTGGCAAATCATTTTTAAATTCACCCTTAAGTTTGATTGTAAGTGCTTTTTCATCTCTTATGAAACTGATTTTTTCATCACTACCTAAAAGTTCAATACTTTCAATAAGATAGTCATGTGGAATATGCTTTTTAAGGGTCTTAATCTTAACTGTTTTTGATGGTCGCATTTGGAATACATAAAGATACCCATTTTTATATGTGAATCTGAAATCCTTATTTGTAAATGCTTTTTCGTCACCATCCTGAAAGAAACCATCTTTTGCATTGACCTTGCCCTCACCAAACTGTTTCCAGAAGGTTGTGCCGTAAATGCCTTCACCGTTTATCTCAAGCCACTCGCCCATTGTAAGGAGCACTTCAGTTTCCTCGTCGGTAATTGTACCATCTGCTTTTGGGCCAATATTGATAAGAAGATTGCCATTCTTTGAAACAATATCCACAAGGTCGCAGATTATCTGTCTTGCACTTTTGAACTTATTGTCAACAGTATATCCCCAAGAATGTTTGCCTATTGCAGTATCAGTTTGCCAATAGATTGGGGAAATACCCGTGAGTGCTCCTCGCTCAACATCAAATGTAGCAACATTTGGCGGAAATGCCTCGTGTTTATAGTTGATAGTTACTTCCCTGCCCCATTCTTCTGCTCTGTTATAGTAATATGCAGCAAGTTTTTTAAGATATGGTTTGAAGCTATGGTTATGAATCCACCAATCAAAATAAAGAACGGAGGGTTGATATTTATCAATGATTTCGCAAGTACGAACAAGCCAGTCCTCAAGCCATTCTTGACTTGCACCTTGAGAATATGTATCTGCAGTCGTTTTATGGATAATATCAGGGTCAAACTCCTTTGAATAAACAGCAGGACCATAAAAATCACGATAATTATCGTCATTTACATCGCTGTCGCAAAGACGACCCGGATTCATAAAGAAATAATGCTCTGCTCTATGGGTTGAAGCACAAATAGTAAGCCCCTGTTTTTCGCATTCTGCTTTTAATTCACCAACAACATCACGGCAAGGTCCCATTTCAACGGAATTCCATTTATTAAATTCTGTTTCATACATTGCAAAACCGTCGTGATGCTCTGCAACAGGCATAACATATTTTATACCTGCCTTTTTGAAAAGAGAAACCCATTTTTCTGCATCAAATTTTTCTGCTTTAAACATAGGAATAAAATCCTTATATCCGAATTTATCTTGAGGTCCCCAGGTTTTTCTGTGATGGTTATATTCGCGGACTGATTTATCATACATCCCCCTTGAATACCACTCATTTCCGAATGCCGGTACTGAATAAACACCCCAATGTATAAACACGCCTAATTTATCGTGCATATACCAAGAAGGTACTTTATGTTGAGCAAGAGATTCCCAATCTGCTTTGAATTTTCCTTTTTCATTTACTTGGTCAATTAAGTACAAATATTCTTTTGTCGTCATCTGTATCATCCAATCCATTGTAAAATATTACATTTATTTTTAAAAGTGCTCTACACTCAAATTACATAATCCTTGTATTTTTCTGCCTCATTTAAGGGAAGGCTTACTCTGAGTAATGTTCCGTCATTAGAAAATTCTTCCGTGAGAATTTTGCCTGAGTTACGGATATTGTTTACCAAGGCACCCTTTGAGTACGGAATTAGCAGTTGGAGTGTCACACTTTTAAGTTCAAGAGTTTTCTCAATTTCTTTTAATAGTAAATCAAGGTTAACACCCTTTAAGGCACTAATCATAACGGTTTTTCCCATAGAAATCAGGTCGAAAACATTTTCTGCCTTGTCACACTTATTCATTACTGTGATGATATTATCACCCTTACAGCCCAGTTCTCGCAAAATATCGGTGGTAATTTCAATATGCTCATTACAATGAATATCCGATGCATCACAGACATTGAGAATCACATCGGCTTCGCTTGCCTCTTCGAGGGTTGATTTAAATGCCTTGACCAAATCGTGGGGCAGACGGCTTACAAATCCTACTGTGTCAATGAGCATAACATCTTGACCGTTGGGTAAAGTGAGTTTTCGAGAAGTTGGGTCAAGAGTAGCAAAAAGCTTGTCCTCGGCAAGTACGCCTGCATCCGTCAGGGCATTCATAAGGGTTGATTTTCCCGCATTTGTATAGCCAACGAGAGCAACAGTAATCACACCGTCTTTTTCTCGTCTTTTACGCAAAAAACCGCGACGTTTTTCAACCTCGTCAAGTTGTTCTTGTAAGGAGTGCATTCTTCGCATAATATGGCGACGGTCACTTTCCAGTTTTGTTTCACCCGGTCCGCGAGTGCCGATTCCGCCTCCAAGTCGGGAAAGTTCTTTACCTTTACCTGTAAGTCTGGGCAGAGAATATTTAAGTTGAGCCAATTCAACCTGCAATTTGCCCTCACTTGTCTTTGCTCTCAATGCGAAAATGTCTAAAATCAACTGTGTTCTGTCAACAACACGGACTTTGGTAGCATTTTCTATATTTCTAATCTGTGACGGAGTCAGTTCACCGTCGCAAACGATTAAATCGATTTCTTGGTTATGGCAAAAGAGTTCCGCCTCAGCGAGTCTTCCTTTGCCAAGGTAGGTTGCACCGTCAGGGGTGCTTTTCCTTTGAATTATTGAGCCAACAACAGAAGCCCCTGCACTTTCGGTGAGGAGCGTTAATTCTTCAATACTGGCATCTGCATCAAAATCCCCTGTGTCAACTGAGATAAGCAGTGCCTTTTCAGGCTCTTGTGTGATTTCGTAAAATTCCATATATTTTCCTTTGTTTTGTGTGTAAAAAAGTGGTGAAGAGAATTCCCCTCCACCACCGATACTTTTTAGTGTCTTCAATTTTACACATCAGTTAATTTTTAGTGAAATACTTTGTTTATACAAAATGTGAAATGAAATTCACTCGTCGTAAGACAACTTCCACTGTCCAACGGACAATTCCACATACTACAAGTATATTTCACTCACTCTGTAGAGTGGATTTCACTGTAAAGCCATGCTTTACATATTAGCAGCAGCAATCATAGTCCTTACGCTGGCAACCACAGTTGTTATTGCGTTCACAACCACAACCGCCATTGTTATTATCAGAGAGAAGAATTAAGATGATGATAATAATCAACCAAGTGTTGTTACCGAAGAAGTTACACATTTATTTTTCCTCCTTCCCATAATGAACTTACATTACATTTTATGGAAAAGAGAAGAATGTGTTACATTTCTAATGCGTAATGCTGAATTCGTAATGCGTAATTATTATATCAGTTGGTTTGTACTTTAATTTCGAATTATAAATTGCGAATTTCGAAATTGCATCATTTTAATGATGCGAGAAGTCCACCCTTTGAGATAATATTCTGAATGAACTCAGGGAATGGTTGAGCCTTATAACTTGTACCTTTTGTAAGGTTTGTGATTACACCACTATCAAAATCAACTGAAACCTCGTCACCTTTTTCGATAGCATCACAAGCCTGGGGACATTCAAGAATCGGAAGACCGATATTAAGTGAATTTCTGTAAAAAATTCTTGCAAAAGTCTTTGCAATAACGCAAGAAACACCTGCAGCCTTAATAGCAATAGGAGCGTGTTCACGGGATGAGCCACAACCAAAATTGACACCTGCAACCATAATATCCCCATCTTTAACCTTATTTATGAATTCCTTGTCAATATCCTCCATACAATGTGCTGCCAATTCCTTATGGTCGGCAGTATTTAAATATCTTGCAGGAATAATAACATCTGTATCAACATGGTCGCCGTATTTATGT
>JAZSBY010000047.1:0-11400 GCA_045602655.1 Candidatus Fimenecus sp.
AACAATAACCGTAACACCAAAACAGTTTAATGGAAAAGCAGACCTTGATTGTGGTGAAAGTGGCTCAACCCTGCGATTTTTAATGCCCTTGAGTTCAGCACTTGGAATGGATGCAACAATTACAGGTCACGGCAGACTTCCGCAAAGACCGATTTCACCATTGAAAGAAGAAATGGAGAAAAAAGGTGTAACATTTCATACTGATAATAAATACCCTTTGCATCTTACAGGACAACTACAATCAGGTGAATATGAAATAGCAGGTAATATCAGTTCTCAGTTTATAACGGGACTTTTATTGGCTTTGCCGATTCTCAACGGTGACAGTAAAATCAAAATTATTCCGCCTTACGAATCAAAATCTTATGTTGATATTACAATTTCCGTACTTGGCAAATTCGGAATTGAAATAGAAGAAAAAGAAAATTTATATATAATAAAAGGTAACCAAAAATTCGTTTCTCCCGAAGAAATAACGGTGGAGGGCGACTGGTCAAACAGTTCATTTTTTCTCTGTGCAGGTGCATTGAGTGAAAAAGGTGTAACCGTAACAGACCTTGATGTGAATTCACCACAAGGGGATAAAAAGATTCTTGATATTTTATCCTCAATGGGAGCAGATATAGAAATAAAGGGAAATGAAATCACAGTTAAAAAGAATAAACTTAAAGCCATAACAGTTGATGCAAGTGATATCCCCGATTTAGTGCCGATTATTTCTGTTGCGGCAACTGCTTGTAAAGGGGAAACAAAGATTGTCAATGCAGGACGACTTCGTATAAAAGAAAGCGACAGAATAAAGTCGGTTGCAGAAATGCTTGATTCAGTTGGTGCAGATGCAAAAGAAAATGACAACGGAATAGTTATAAACGGCAAAAAAGAGCTGTCGGGTGGTGTGGTTAACGGTTACAACGACCACAGAATTGTAATGTCAGCATCAATTCTTTCCACCCTTTGCCAAGGAAAAGTGAGAATAACAGACAGTAATGCAGTTGAGAAATCATATCCTGATTTCTTTACGGATTTTAACAAAATGGGAGGTAATGCAGATGTCATCAATGACAGGGGATAAAATTAAAATATCAGTTTTCGGTCAGTCCCACTCGAAGGGAATTGGTGTGGTAATTGACGGACTTCCTGCAGGGAAGAAAATAGATATGGAAAAAGTCCTGAGGTTTATGGACAGACGCGCTCCCGGAAAAAACAATTTGTCTACACAAAGAAAAGAAAGTGACACACCTGAAATTTTGTCAGGACTTGTAAACGATGTCACTTGTGGTGCGCCACTTTGTATGGTTATATATAATGAAAACCAACATTCAGCGGATTACAGTAACATAATTGATTCTCCAAGACCATCCCACGCAGATTATTCTGCTTTTGTAAAACACAATGGCTTTAACGATGTTTCGGGTGGAGGACATTTTTCAGGCAGACTTACAGCACCACTTTGTTTTGCAGGTGCAGTATGTATGCAGATTTTGGAGGATATGGGTGTCGGAATCCAGGCTCGTATTCAGAAAATCAAAGATGTTTGTGATGACGGAATTGATTATGTTAATATCGATAAATGGAACATAGCAGAAAAAGGTTTTCCCGCAATCAACGAAGAAAAAGGGAAACTAATGATTGCCGAAATCGAAAAGGCAAGGGATATGGGAGACTCCGTTGGCGGCGTTATTGAGTGTGCTGTAACAGGTGTTAAAGCGGGCTTTGGTGACCCGATGTTTGATGGAGTTGAAAATAAAATTTCTAAAAATATTTTTGGGATTCCTGCTGTTAAGGGGATTGAGTTTGGTAACGGATTTAATGCAACTGACCTTTATGGCAGTGAAAACAATGATGAATTCTGTATAACAAATGGTGAAATCAGAACAAAAACCAATAATGCAGGGGGCATAAATGGTGGGATAACCAATGGTATGCCAATAGTTTTCAGAACAGCAATCAAGCCTACACCTTCAATTTTTAAAGAACAGAACAGCATAAGCCTCCAAAACAAAACAGAGGAAAAACTGCAGATTAAGGGCAGACACGACCCTTGTATTGTCCCGAGAGCTGTCCCTGTAATAGAAGCAGTAACTGCAATAACAATTTTAGATATGCTTCTTTAAGTCTGAGTAAAATTGCCCACAGCACATTTTCAGTTCTGGGCGGTATCTGCATACAGCACCACTCACATCAAAATGCACTGTGAACGATTTTCTTTCAAACTTTTGCTACACTATAAGTTAGTGATAAAAAAGGAATGATTTTATGAAAGACCTTTCAGCAATTCGTGAAAACATCAATGAAATTGACAATAAAATAGTTGAACTCTGGAAAGAGAGAATGGAAAACTGCCTTTCAGTAGCACAGTACAAACAGGAAAACAATCTTCCCGTACTTGATTCTAAAAGAGAGGCAGAACTTCTTAATCGTATCAGCGATATGGCGGGGGACGAGTTGGATGTTTATTCTCGTGTGCTTTACGATACTATTATGAGTATTTCAAAGTCCTATCAGCACAAATATCTTTATGGGGACAATGCATTAACAGAAAAAATCAAAACCGCAGTTGAGAACACAGAAAAACTTTTTCCGCAAAAGGCTATGGTGGCTTGTCAGGGTGTTGAGGGAGCATATTCAGGAATTGCCTGTGAAAAACTTTTTAAATATCCCACCATTTCATATTTCAAGACTTGGTATGATGTTGTAAATGCAGTTGAAAAAGGACTTTGCAAATATGGTGTTCTCCCAATTGAAAACAGCACTGCAGGAAGCGTAAATAATGTTTATGATTTAATGGCAGAGCATAATTTTTATATAGTAAAAAGTTTCCGTCTTAAAATAAATCATTGTCTTTTGGGAAATAAAGGTGCAACTCTTGACTCAATCAAAGAGATTTATTCTCACGAGCAGGCAATTAACCAGTGTAGCGAATTTTTGCGTCAGCACAATGATATAAAAGTAAACATCTGCGAAAATACTGCCGTTGCAGCAAAAATGGTTATGGAAAGTGGTCGCACAGATGTTGCTGCAATTTCTTCTGAAAACTGCCGTGATTTATATGGTATGACACTTGTTTCTGAAAGCGTGCAGAATAAGGATAATAATTACACAAGATTTATTTGCATTTCAAAGGATTTGGAAATTTATCCGGGAGCGGACAAAACAAGTTTTGTATTGACTCTGCCTCACAGACCGGGTTCACTTTACCATATTCTTGCCCGATTTTATGCTTTGGGAATAAATGTAATTAAACTGGAAAGCAGACCAATTCAAAACAAGGACTTTGAATTTATGTTTTATTTTGATATGTCCGTGTCGGTTTATGACAATGCTTTTTACGAAATTCTGGGACAATTAAGTGATGAGTGCGAATATTTTAATTATTTGGGTAGTTATTCGGAGGTAATGTAATGTACGGACTTTTAGGGGAACATTTACCTCACAGTTTTTCGCCACAAATTCATTTGAGCTTGGGTAATGACGACTATCACCTTTTTGAAATTCCACCTGAAAATCTTGAAAAGTTTTTAACGGATAAAAATTTCAAAGGTATAAATGTTACAATTCCATATAAAAAGGCAGTGATTCCTTATCTTGATTTTATTTCCCCTGAAGCAGAAAAAATCGGTGCAGTCAATACTATAACTGTCCGTAACGGAAAACTCTACGGATACAACACTGATTATTTTGGCTTTAAGTATATGGTTGAGAAATCGAAAATCGCTGTCAAAGGGAAAAAAGCACTTGTTTTAGGTAATGGTGGTGCTTCTGCAACTGTGCAGACGGTCCTTCACGATATGGGTGCAAGAGAAATTGTGGTTGTTTCCCGAAGTGGTGAAGTAAACTATACTAATATACACACGCAGACAGATGCAGATATAATTGTCAATACAACTCCTGTTGGTATGTATCCCGACAATATGAATACTCCCGTTGATGTTACAAGATTTTCAAATCTTAGTGGTGTGCTTGACATTGTATATAATCCGTTGAAAACACGACTTATTATGGAAACTGAAAAAATGGGCATCAAATCAGCAACAGGACTTTCGATGTTGGTTGCCCAGGCAAAAAAAGCCCACGAAATTTTCTTTGACACAACTGTTGATAGTCTGGTTTGTGAGAAAATAGAAAAATCCATAATATTGCAGATGTGCAATATTGTTTTAATTGGTATGGCGGGTTGCGGAAAATCAACTGTTGGCAAAAAACTTGCCCAATTGCTTAAAAAGGATTTTATTGATACCGACGAAATGATAGTGAATGCAGAAAACAAATCAATCCCACAGATTTTTGAAGACAGCGGAGAAAAATTTTTCCGTACTTGCGAAAATGTGGCTGTTAATCTTGCAGGACGAGAAACTAACTCTGTTATTGCAACGGGAGGTGGGGTAATAACCCGACCTGAAAACTATATGCCTTTAAATCAGAATGGAATTATAGTTTTTATAAATCGTGACATTGAAAAATTGCCCACAAACGGCAGACCACTTTCTCAACTACACGGCGTAAAGGAATTATACGAAAAAAGATTACCTTTGTATCGTCAATTCGCACATATTGAAATTGATGGAAATGGTACTATTGACGAAACGGCAAAACTCATTGTAAAGGAGATTTTGAATTATGAAAATTCTTGTAATTAACGGACCAAATATCAATATGCTTGGTGTCCGTGAACCTGAAATCTATGGAAATCAGAATTATAAAACTCTCCTTAATAATATAGAGAAGTGGGCAGAAACCTTTGATTGTCAGGTTGAATGTTTTCAGTCTAATCACGAAGGTGAAATAGTGGATAGAATTCAGGAAGCCTATGGAAACTTTGACGGAATTGTAATTAATCCTGCCGCATATACTCACACAAGCATCGCAATTCTTGATGCACTCAAATCAGTAGGGATTCCCACTGTGGAAGTTCATATCTCCAATGTGGCAAAAAGAGAAGCTTTTCGACAAATTTCCTATGCAGGTATGGCTTGTGAGGAGCATATAATCGGGAAAGGTCTTGAAGGCTACCGTCTTGCTCTTGATTATCTTTTTAAAAAATACAATAAAAAGCCATAAATGGACATTAAGTATATAATTGTATATTATCTTGACTATCATAAAATATTGTGATAAAATGTAATTGGTAAATTTGCTAATATTTACAAACTTTATAAAAAGAGAGGTAAGGGAAATGAAAAAAATAAGCAAAGTTTTATCAGTGATTCTTGCTTTGTTGATGATGCTCAGCATCATTCCAATCACAGCATCAGCAGCAGATACTTACACAGTTAAGTACAATACAAACGGTGGTAGTGGTTCAATGACAAACTCCACTTTCACAGTTGACGCAGAAGAAAGCTTAAGAGCTAATAAGTTTACAAGAACCGGCTATGTTTTCGTGGGTTGGTCAAAGGACAGATTGGCAACAACTGCAACTTACACAGACGGACAGGTTGTAACAAATCTTGCTCAGGCTGGGGAAACCACAACTCTTTATGCAATTTGGGCACCAAACACATTTACAGTTCAGTTCAATGCAAATGGTGGCGAAGGTACAATGGCTAACCAGACTTTCACTTATGATGTTGAACAAACATTGACAGCAAATGTATTCACAAGAGACGGCTACACATTTGAGGGTTGGGGAAAAACAGCAAGCACAAAATTTGCTAACTACTCAGACCAGCAAAAAGTAGAAAACCTTACAACAACAAATAACGGTACAGTAGTTCTTTATGCTGTGTGGAAGAGAATTCCTGCAACTGAGGTAGGAATTTATGTTGATACAGAGCCAACAAAAACAGAATACTATGTTGGTGATGTGTTTAATGCAACCGGACTTGTTGTTAAAGTAAATATGAGTGACCACACAGTACGCGATGTAACAGGATACACACTTTCAACTCCTGATATGTCAACAGTTGGCGAAAAAACTGTAACAGTAACATATAATGGCTTTACAGCATCATTCAAAATCAATGTAGTTGAAAAACCTGTATATAATTATACATTCAGCATCAATGCACCGGCAGCAACTGAAGTTGCTAATGGTGAAAGTGCTACACTTTCAGCAAAAGTAGAAGGAACATATCCGGAAGGAACATCTGTTAAATGGACAGCAAACAACGCAAACTTTACTGTTACTAACAATGCAGACGGTACAGCAACAGTAGTTGCAACTGGTGTTGGCAGCACAACATTTACAGCAACACTTTACGATGCAGACGGAATTCAGTTAGCACAGGATACTGTAGAATTAACAGCATTGGAGAAGGTTGAAGAGCCTGCAGGCGGATTCGATATTATGGGTATTCTCTTAATGATTGTTGATATCGTTATGGGTCTTCTTCAGCCGGTTATCGACTTTGTAATGGGTCTTGTTGCCGGTTAAGAGTAAAATCTTAAAACAATTTTAACAAGCAAAAGAATGGCGGGGAAATTCCCCGCTATTTTTGTAAACAAATTTGAATTTGTCGGGATGTTTTCGATACACCAAATGAGTTGTAATGCAGGGTCGGGTAAATCTCGCCAGCCCCTACAATTTACCAAATTGATAAAATCATAAATTCGAATTTCGCATTTCGAATTTAGTTCGACAAACTCCAAATTGTCGGTCAAATTATAATTAAAAATATAACCCGATACCGCATTCTTTTCGGTATCGGGTTATTCTGTTTCATCGTCTATTTCGCATCTTGAAATCGCAAAATCAAGTAATGCATTTATAATCTCATTACGCGAGCGGTTAGATTCTCGCGAAATCTGTTCAAGTTGAGTCACGGTTTCATCTTTAATTCTGACAGAAAACACCTTGTAGCCGTCGTCACCCTTGAGTTTGTTTTTCTTTTTAATAACCAACTTTTCTTCCATTTTCTCACCTCTTTATGTTTTTATCATACCCTTGACTTTTAAAATTTAGTATGTTATAAATTATGTTATAAAATATGTTATCATATTTTGACAATAAACATAGGAGGAGAGTTTAAATGAAAGGAACAAACAAGGTCTTATCCGTGCTTCTTGCTGTTCTGATGATGTTCTCAGTCATCCCAATAACAAGCATAGAAGCAGAAGCAGTGAGTTACAACATTTCTGCCGCTGTATCATTTGCTAATTCTCATTGGAATGATGGTATAGGGTTATGTGCAGAATTTGTATCACGATGTTTAAATGCAGGAGGCGTGATAATACCTAATAAGGCTTCCTACTATTCATCGTCTACACTATCTTATAAAAATAATAGTGGTACATTAGGTGTCTACACAAATCCATACACATGTTCAGCTTCATTATTGTTGTATCTAGCTGAACATTATCAAATCATAACGAATCCGTCTTCATCGGATATTGCAGTTGGCGATGTGGTGTTTATGTACGGTGGTAGTAGCGGACAATGGAAAGATGGACATGTGGGTATTGTTATTAGCAAAACCAACGGCGTTCCTGTTTATGCAGCACACAATAGGGCTACTAATTCAGGAAAGTTTAGTAGTGGTTATCCATGCACTTATGTAGCTAAAATGAACGGGGTAAATGAATCTCATAAAGTTGACGCTAACTACGGTAAGAATTTCACTGCTTACCCAAAAGCTAAAATTACAGCATCAAATATTTTTGACGCATATCATAATCAGATAAGCTCTACCGCATGGATTGGCACATCCGATAAATGTACTATTCACGAAGTTTACACAGACGGATGCTGTAAGGTGTCATACCCTCTTGATGATGGCGGTACAAAAACTGTTTACAGCAAAATCTCTCTTTTTAAAACCCATAACATTTTATCAATCAGATACGATGCGAATGGTGGTAAAATAGATGCTTCTAACGAAAAGTATTATTTAAATTCATCAGATGTTGTTTATAGAAGCTCAACCGGTAAGGTCTTTGCTCAGGAGATGGTTGAAGGGACAACATACGATAGTGGACTTTATAACTATACAACATTTGGAATTACAAGAAAAGGCTATACCTTTAAAGGTTGGGGAACTACATCAAGTGGTGGAACTGTTTACAGTCAAAGTGAATCTATGACAGCGAAAAAACTTTGTTCTACAATAGGTGATGGGGACAAAACAATTACTTTATATGCTATTTGGGCACCAAATGAATTATCTGTTTATTATAATGCCAATGGTGGAAAAGTATCATTAGAAAACTTCACATTAAATAGTGGATTGATATATAAGAATAGTGGCAAATTTGTTCAGACTTGGCAATATAATGTAGCAAAAGATACTGGATTGGTAAATCCTAAGTCTTTTGGTCTTGCGAGAACAGGTTATACCTTTATGGGTTGGGGAACAAAATCCACAGGTGGCACAATATTTGACCAGAATGATGTTACACTTTTACCAACAGATATAAAAGCCGGTATTGCAGATGGTAACTGTTCAAGAACACTGTACGCTATCTGGGAAGCAAAAACCTATACTGTAAAATATGATGCAAATGGCGGTACAGGTACAGTGTCGAATTCAAGTCATACCTACGATACAGCAAAAACATTAAATGCAAACAAGTTTACAAGAACAGGATATACATTCCTTGGTTGGTCAACAAGCTCAACAGCTACTGCAGCTAGATATACAGATAAGCAGTCTGTAAAGAATCTTACAGCAACAAATGGCGGTACAGTTACACTTTACGCTGTTTGGAGTAAGAATGAACATACTCCGGGAGCTTGGAGTGTTGTAACGCCCGCTACATGCACTTCGACAGGTTTATCAGTTTTAAAATGTACAACTTGTGGAGAAGTAATCGCAGAAAAAGAACTTGCTGTTGCAGAACACTCTGTGAGTGACTGGAAAGTCATTACAGAAGCAACTTGTATTACAGATGGTGTTCGTCAAAAAACATGTACTGTTTGTAATGAGATAATCTATGATGAAGAAATTCCCGCAACAGGACATACAGCAGGTGATTGGGAAGTTGTGACAGAGGCAACCTGCTCAACAGAGGGCTTCAAACAACAAAACTGTTCAGTATGTAAAGAAGTAATCGACACACAGGAAATTCCTGTAACAGACCATGTTTCTGGAGAGTGGATAACATCTATTGAACCTACTTGTGAAGAAACAGGAATGAAGGTTCAGTATTGTATTTATTGTGACATAGGGCTCGCAAATGAAGAAATTCCTTCAACAGGACATAAATATGAAAACGGTGTTTGCAGCGGTTGCGGATTGCTTGTTTCGGACTTCACAGGTGTTTATGATGACTACTTCTACAAAGACGGTGTAATGCAGAGAGCATATCAGCTTGTAGAATTTGAAGGCAATTACTATTTCATTAACAATGGTAATAAGATTGCTAAAAACACAAGAATTTATTTAGGTCAGACCTTTGTTGAAGGCACATCACTTACAGTTGGCTATTATGACTTCGATGCAGATGGCAAATTGGTTATGAAGAATGGTCCTGACGGTGATTATTTCTACAGAGATGGTATTCAATTGAAGGCATATCAGCTTGTAGAATTTGAGGGTGACTACTACTTTATCAACAATGGTAATAAGATTGCTAAAAATCAGAGAATTTACTTAGGTCAGACTTTCGTTGAAGGCACATCACTTGCAGTTGGATATTATGAGTTTGGTGCGGATGGTAAAATGGCACCGATGAATGGTCCTGTTGGTGATTACTTCTACAAAGACGGTGTAAGACAAAATGCATATCAGCTTGTAGAGTACGAAGGCAATTTCTACTTTGTAAACGACTCACATAAGCTTGCGAAGAATAAGAGAATCTACTTGACTGAAAGATTTACCAATGGATTTACATATTCAGACGGAACTCCAATAACACCGGGATATTATGATTTCGATGAAAACGGTAAGATGGTTTTCAATGGACCAATTGGTGATTATTTCTATAAAGACGGTGCTATATTAAGAGCATACCAGCTTGTAGAATACAAAGGAGATTTCTATTTCATCAATGATGGCCATAAGCTTGCAAAGAATAAGAGAATTTACTTAAGCCAGGTATTTGTAGAAGGCACAACGCTTGCAGTGGGCTACTACGAATTTGGTGCAGACGGTAAAATGGTTGCATTGAATGGTCCTGTTGGTGATTACTTCTATAAAGATGGTACTATGTTGAAAGCATATCAGCTTGTAGAGTATAATGACGATTACTATTTTATCAATGACTCTCATAAACTTGCGAAGAATAAGACAATATATTTAAGTCAAACATTTGTTGAAGGAACAGGTCTTGAGGCGGGCTACTACGAATTTGACGCAAATGGTAAACTTATCAAATAAAATATTCACAGCAATAATTTATGATAAATAACCAATAATTTGGCGGGGTTCATCCCCGCCATTTTTATTTGCAAAACACATGTCGTCCAATTGTAGTAATAACCGGTCTTGTTCTAATCCAACGATTGCTTGTTTTTGCAGGATTATAATAGTATATAGCACCACCTGTCGGGTCCCAACCGTTTATGGCATCTCTTGCAGCTTTTTTTGCAGTGTCATTCGGAGCTACATTCCAGTTGCTGTCCCTTACTGCCGAGAATGCACCCGGTTGATATACAACTCCTGCGATTGAATCCGGGAAGGAAGAATGCTGAACACGATTTAAAACAACTGCACCAACCGCAACCTGACCTGTGTAGCTCTCTCCTCTTGCTTCTGCACCTATAATCCTTGCTAACAGATAAACATCGTTTGAACTATATCCATTGGTTGAGGATGCAGAAGCCGAACCTAATCCTAAATATTTTAAGGTTTTTGGTCCTGCAATTCCATCCGCTGTAATTCCACAGTTCTTCTGAAATTGTCGAACTGCCTTTTGTGTTGCTGTGCCATAAATACCGTCAACGGAGCCCTTGTATAAGCCAAGTTCCTTTAGCTTTTTCTGAACCTGACGCACTTCCTGTCCTCGTGAGCCAATACTTGAAAGCGTTTGAGTGTTTTCATAAATAAAACCAATTGTTCCAATAACAATGGCATTTAAGAGTATAATAGCGATAATCTGCCAAAATATCTGCTTGACTGTGCGATTTTCTTTCTTCGTATCCATTTGGCCATCTCCCAATAAAGATTATTTGTTATTTATGTTTTCCATTTGTATTTTTTATTATTCAAAAATGACATAAATTGTGTGCTTATGTTACCATAAACACAAGATATAACCATACTCAAAATTTGTCGAAATTTTTTTAAAAAAAATTAAAAAAAGTTGTTGACAAGTTCATTTTGTTGTGATATTATATCAAAGCTGTCCGCACGAGAGTGAAGTTCAGCGGTGAAAAACTTAAAAAGTTTTAAAAAAACTGTTGACAAGCTTCGGGAGTTTTGTTATAATGAAACTCCACCCGCAAAAAACGGGAGGACACAACTGGACCTTGAAAATTAAACAACGACGAGATAAGTAAAAGGAACCCTGTAGATTCTTTGAGGG
>JAZSBY010000048.1:0-3941 GCA_045602655.1 Candidatus Fimenecus sp.
AGGATAAGAGTGGTAGATACATCTGGGATGAAAACAACGACACAATCTTCGGTAGACCCGTTATTTTATCACCATATATGCCAAATGCAGAGTCAGGTAATAAGGCAGTTGCTTTCGGTGACTTATCATACTATTGGATTATTGAAAGACAGCCACTTGCAATTAAGGTTCTTACAGAAAAGTTTGCAAGAGAAGATGCTACCGGTTATGCAGGTAGTGAGCGTCTTGATGGTAAGCTCATCCGCGAAGATGCAGTTAAGCTTCTCGGTGTGAAATAAGATGAATGACAACGTATCCTGCATCACCGAAAAAGAAATCGGTGGAACAATATATGTAGTTGAGTCTGTTGCTAACGATAACGCAAAAGCAACAGCTGACAGTATTGTGGAACGTTTAATTCTGAACAATTTAAAGTTATCAGTTTGTTCACAATAATGTATCAATTACAATAAGATAATTTTCAATAAGTGCGGTAATATGTAGTATGCTAAACCACTTGAAGATTGTCGGGAAGGAGGAAATATGAATAGACAATCTAATATAGCAAAAGCAGAAAAAATTACTGCACTTTATTGCAGACTCTCTCGTGACGATGAGTTACAGGGAGATAGCAACAGTATCGTACATCAGAAAGCAATGCTCCAAAAGTATGCCGATGACAATGGTTTCAGGAATACACAGTTCTTTGTTGACGATGGCTTTAGTGGTACAAACTTTGACAGACCTGATTTTCAAAGGTTAATTTCCGAAGTTGAAAACGAAAAAGTGGCTACTATTATCGTTAAGGATATGTCACGTTTTGGCAGAGATTACCTTAAGGTCGGTTATTACACAGAAATTGTGTTCCCAGAAGCTGATGTTAGGTTTATTGCCATCAACAATGGTGTTGATAGTGAAAGCAAACAGGATAGTGATTTTACACCATTCCTAAACATTATCAACGAATGGTATGCAAAAGACACAAGCAAAAAAGTTCGTGCCGTAATGCGAAACAAGGGTGAGTCTGGTAAACCTTTATCTACACGTCCACCATACGGATACATAAAAGACCCTAACGATAAGTTAAAGTGGATTATTGACCCCGATGCAGCAAGGGTTGTCCAAGAAATATTTCACCTTTGTATCGCAGGTTACGGAACTTCCCAAATTGCTAAAAAATTAGAAGCAAATCACATACTTATACCATCGGCACATTTAAAGGGTATCGACCAATCATCAAATACAAATATTCCTGAAGAGTCCTACTCTTGGTCACCAAGAACAGTTTCAGACATTATGCAAAAACAAGAGTATCTTGGTCATACCGTGAACTTTAAAACATATCGAAAGAGTTACAAAAACAAAAAGAAAATGTATAACGACCCTTCCGAATGGATAGTATTTGAAAACACCCACGAAGCCATTATTGACCAAGAAACTTTTAACAAAGTTCAAAACATTCGTCAAGGACGTAGGAGAAAAACCCAACTTGGTGAAATGCCAATGCTTTCTGGTATGCTTTACTGTGCCGATTGTGGTAGTAAACTGTATCAAGTACGTGCAAAGGGATGGACCCACGATAAAGAACACTTTGTATGTGCGAGATATCGAAAAGTCAAAAATGGTTGTAGTGCTCATCGAATTCGCAACGTTGTCGTGGAGGAAATTTTGCTTGACGATATTCGCAGAATAACACATTTTGCAAGAGAAAATGAAGAAGCCTTTGTAAGCCTAGTAAGTGACGCAAGTGAAAAAGAAGTAGACAGAAATCTTAAGGTTTACAAAAAAGAACTTTCACAAGCACAACAGCGTTATACGAAACTTGATACAATCATACAAAGACTTTACGAAGACAACATTGAAGGCAAAATTTCTGATGAGCGATTCACAAAAATGACAACAACCTATGAACAGGAACAATCACAGTTGGAAAGTAGAATTGTAGAGTTGAACACAGTTATTCAAAAGCAAAAAGAAATAGTCCTGAACACAGAACATTTTTTACAATTAGTAAGAAAGTATACTGATATTCAAGAACTCGATGCAGAAATCATTCGTGAGTTCGTTAACAAAGTCATTGTTTACAATGCAGAAAAAGTCAATGGTCGCAGACAACAGAAAATACAAATCGTATATAACTGTATCGGCACCATTGACCTAATGCAACAAAATGAAAAAACGGCTTAACCGGAATTAACCGATTAGCCGATTTTTTCAAAACAACTAAAAATCCCTTAGTGAGCCACCCTGTCAGCGTCCCCCTTTTGTTTACAAAAATGTTGTCAAAACAACAAAAAGCTTAATTTTTGTTGTTTGACAAAATGTAAATATATAGTAAAATATAAGTATAAAAACAGAGGTGATTTATATGAAAAAGGTTTTATCAGTAATTATTGCTCTTTGTGTTCTTGTTATGCCTTTGGCATTTAACACAAGTGCTGCAAGTAAAACAAAAAAGGCTTTGCCGCTTTCTGCGGGGCTTGAAGCACTTCGCGGACAATTTGAAAGTGGAGTTGCCGATGAATGTGATGGCTATGCACTTGACTATTGCTATTATTCACCTGTTGGCAAAAATGATAATGAAAAATACCCTGTTGTTATTTACCTTCACGGTATAGGTCACGGCTCTTACGTGGGCTCACAGCTTGATGACAGCACAATGGCTACATGGGCATCTGCAGAGCTTCAGGCTAAGTGGAGAGATGTTGGCGGTGCGTACATTCTTTTGCCAAGATGTCCTGAAGAAAAGTTGCAGTATTGGAATAAGTCCTTTATCAACCCTCTCCGCACACTTATCGACTGCTTTATTGAGGAGCATGGTGATAATATTGACACAACAAGAATTTTTGTGGGCGGTTCATCAGCCGGTGGAGAAATGACATGGGATTTGGCAATTGAATATCCCGAATACTTCGCAGGAATTTACCCAATGGCTGCAACCGGCACACGAAGTAAAGATGACATCAAAAAGACTAAAGATGTTTCTGTTTGGGTTTTTGCAAGTAAGCTTGACCCGATTATAAATTATGCGACAAACACTCTTCCTCAATGGGAAAAGATTTGTGAATATAACTCTAATCCAGCTAATTGTCGTCTTTCAAGTTTTAGTAAGGTTGTAAATCCCGATGGGACAAAGGGTGATTCAAACCATAGACTTTTCACCACAATAATGTATGATTTCTTTATGGAAGACGGTTCTGTTTATAAAAATGTTACAACAACTAACGGAAAGGGCGAAACTGTAACCTTTGAAGATGCAAAGGGCATTATCTGGTGGATGCAGAACACTCATTCTTCATTTGATGGAGGAGTTTCGGATGATGCAGATGTAAGCATTATTTCATACCTTTTTATTCCTATCAGAAATGCTATGTTGAAAATAGCAAACCTGTTCCAACGACTTTTCGGATTTGTATAAAAACTATTAAGGATTTATAGCGGGACAATCAAAGACATTGTTCCGCTATGTTTATTACCTTTAATTTGGTAAATAATATAACTAATGCCTATAAAAAATATTTTCATTGTCAATCTTTTGTCAAAATAACTATTGAAAATTTTTGGCAATAATTGTATAATTACAAGGATAGGAATTATTCCGTTAAATTATGAAAGGAGTTTTCATTTATTATGATTAACTACTCACATGAAGTTGAAAAAATGTGCTGTGTTAAAAAAGGTCCTCACCACGGACCAGCTCCAATCCCTGAAGAGGGCAATTGGGTAAAGGCTTATGAAATCAAAGACATTTCAGGCTTTTCACACGGCATCGGTTGGTGTGCTCCTCAGCAGGGTACATGTAAGCTCACACTTAACATTAAAGATGGTATTGTTGAAGAGGCTCTTGTTGAAACACTTGGTTGTTCAGGTATGACTCACTCAGCTGCTATGGCTGCTGAAATTCTTCCTGGCAAAACTCTTCTTGAATGCCTTAACACAGACCTTGTTTGTGACGCTATCAA
>JAZSBY010000049.1:0-10149 GCA_045602655.1 Candidatus Fimenecus sp.
GGGATTTAATAGGTTTTAATTCTAAACTTTACATAAAGTAATTGAAAAAATCTCGCAAGATATATGTCTTGCGAGATTTTTTCATTATAATATGCTCCAAAAATATATAGGATGTTTTTTTAATGCAATATGTTTATCTGTTTAGAAGTTTCTTTTAAAAAATTACAAGATTCTATAAAGGCTTTTCTTTCGTTTTCCTTTAAGTCAAGTACGATTATGTCCTCTATACCGTTTCGTCCAATTATTGCAGGTAACCCGGCATAAACATCAGTTACTCCATATTGTCCATTTAGCATAACTGATACTGTTAAAGCACTTTTTTCGTCTCCTAAAATTGCCCTTACAATCCGTACTAATGCCATTCCAATTCCATAATAGGTAGCATTTTTTGCTCTTATTATTTCTTGTGCTGCACCTGTAACACTTTTACTTATCTTGTATAGCTCCTCAAAATTAAACCTGCCCTGCGACGAGTCGACTATATCATAGATTTTTTTAGTGGTAACATATGCTTGAGACCACGGGATAATTTCGCTGTCACCGTGTTCACCAATAACATAAGCATGAACATTTCTTGGGTCAATTTTAAAATAATCGCCAAGCAGATAGCGTAATCTTGCCGTATCAAGTGTTGTACCACTTCCGATAACTTTTGTACTATTAAATTTTGACAATTCTAATGTTATTTTTGTCATTATATCAACAGGATTTGTAGCGACAAGAAATATTCCATCAAAACCACTTTTAACAACAGGGTCAATTATAGATTTAAAAACATCATAATTTCGGTTAAGAAGTTCTATTCTGCTTTCGCCCTCTTTTTGATTTACTCCTGCAGCAATTACTACAATATCCGCATCGCAACAATCACAATATTCGCCATCATAGATTAACATATTGCGTTTTGCAAAAGATAGTCCGTGATTAAGGTCCATTGTTTCGCCGTGTGCCTTAACTTTGTTTATATCTATAAGAACAAGTTGGTCACACTCACCACTGTTAAGTAAAGCGTATGCGAAACTCATTCCGACAAATCCTGTTCCTATAAGTGCAACTTTTTTTAAATCCTTATTCTTCATTGTATTTTCCTTTATTCAATTCTAATTTTATATTTTTTTAACCAATAATTTATCTGAACAAAATAAGCAATTGTTTGTGGTGTTGTCATCAATTGACCATACCACGGTTCGTTTTGCTCTGTATAAATTAGTTTTTCCAACTCTGATTTTTTTATAAATGAAAAAATTGGGGATGAGTTATTGTTTATTATTTCTAATAACATATCAGATACTATTTTTAAATATACAGGATTGTGTGTTTTTGGGTACGGACTTTTTTTCCTCCATAAAATTTCATCGGGTAAAAATCCTTTCATGGCTTTTCTAAGAAGTCCTTTTTCAAAATTGTTATAGTTTTTATATTCCCAAGGTACAGAATATAAATATTCAGCAATTCTGTAATCACAAAATGGAACACGGACTTCAAGACCATTATACATGCTCATACGGTCTTTTCTGTCTAATAAGGTCTGCATAAACCAATCAATATTTAACTTCATCATTTCTCTCATTCTTGATTCAATAGGGGATAGATTTCCTACTTTTGAAGTGTTAATTATTGTATCTTTATATCTTGAATACACATAATCTTCACAAGCTGGAATTCTAATATCATCTCTTATAAACGTTTTTCTGTACTTAATTGATTGTGACCAAGGGAATCCGTTTGTGGCTCTTATTTCTTTATCTCTATACCAAGGATAACCACCAAAAATTTCGTCTGCACACTCTCCGGAAAGTGCAACTGTACAATGTTTCTTTATCTCTTTACAAAACAATAATAATGATGAATCTACATCAGCCATTCCCGGTAAATCCCGAGCATCCACAGCATTAGTTAATGCCTCGGCAAGACTTTCATTGCTCAATGTGATTAAATGTTGTTCACAATCAAGATAATCAACCATCTTTTTGATATACTCAGTATCACTATTTGGTTGGAATTTACTTGATTTAAAATATATGTCATTGTTTTCATAAGTTACTGAAAATGTATTTAATTTAATATTTTTATTTTTAAGATATTTATTTGCAATGCTTGATATTATGCTTGAGTCCAATCCGCCTGATAAAAATGTTCCGATTTGTACATCGGATACTAATTGACGAGTTATTGCATCATTAACAAGATATCTTATCTTATCAACTGTTTCTTCAAGACTATCATTGTGTTCACAATCTTTTAGAGTCCAATATTTTCTGATTTTTATACCGCTTTTAGAATACACTCCCCAACAAGCCGGCTTTAATTCATATATATCTTTAAATACACCACAACCGGGAGTACGACCTGGTCCAATGTACATTATCTCCGCAATAGAGTTTTCGTTTATTATAGGTTCGATATAATTATGCTCAAGAATTGCTTTAATTTCTGAACCGAAAATAAAACTGTTGTTTTTTACTGTATAAAAAAATGGTTTTACACCCATTCTATCCCTTGCAAAAAACAAGTGGTTTTCAAATTTGTCCCATATTGCAAAAGAAAATATTCCGTTGAATTTATCTAAGCAGTTTTCTTGCCATTGAATGTATGATTTTAAAACAACTTCAGTATCTGAGTATCCTGAAAAATTATGTCCCAATAATAATAATTCATTCTTAATTTCATCTGTGTTATACAGTTCACCATTATACACTATGGTGAATTCTTTTTGTCCTTGTTTGAAAGTCATTGGTTGAACACCGTTTTCAATATCAATAACTGCAAGTCTTGAGTGTATAAGTGCGACATTATCACTAATTATAATTCCATTTTGGTCAGGTCCACGAGGTTCTAATACTTTTTGCATTTTCATGAAAGAATCCTTGTTTTTTATAACAGAATGTGAATACGAAACTTCACCTGCAATACCACACATAATATCACCTCTAAATAATCATTCATAATAGAATATGATTTCAAACAGCAAAAATTCGTTTATAATCTTTTATTTTTTAAAACTGTGTGATAATATATTCAAGAGGTGATATTATGTCACGATTTATAAACCATATTGGTTCTTTTTTTCCAAGGATGCAAAAAGACTTTAAAATATATGATGGAGATATTTTTTCGGAGATTTATGATGGGGATTTTTATGTAGATATTCCTTATGACAAATATATAAATCATGATGTTTTCTATAATTTAACAGAATTTATATCAATAAAAGAATTTGGTGCAATTCCGGAGAATCCATTAATAAATAATGCTGATGTTATAAATTCTGCAATTAAAAAGTGCTATGAAAATGGTGGTGGAGTTGTTCTTATTGACGGTGGAAACTATACTTGTGGCACTATATATTTAAGAAGTAATGTTACTCTTTACATAGAAAAAGATTCATCAATTATTGCATCCCATAATACTTCTGATTTTACTGATAATTCATTGATATTTGCTGAAAATTGCAAAAATTCTGCTATAATTGGACCTGGTAAAATATGCGGTGAAGGGAATTACTTTTCATTAAAACCACATTTACCACCCAAAACCAAACCTTTTGAAAAAACGCTTGATGTATGGGATTTACGACAGGAGTATCGCAAGAGAATTCGTTTTCCGCATAAAACAAAATACGGTTATCTTGTTTTATTTAGAAATTGCTCTAATATAAAAATTCATAATTTGGTACTTGAAAATTCAGCAATGTGGACAGTAAACATTAACTCTTGTATCAACGCAGAAATATCAAATATAGTCATAAATAATAACCGGCATATAGCGAATACTGACGGAATCGATATATGTGGTTCATCAAATGTTGTTATTAAAAATTGTTTCATTTCAACTGCTGACGACGGTATAGTCTTAAAAAATAATTTGAGTGTAGCAACATCCGGTGACGACGGTTTAATTATTAAAAACAATCTTAATATTGCTTGTGAAAATGTTATGAGTAATATTAACATTTATGATTGTGAAGTTGTTTCTTGTACAAATGCTTTTAAAATCGGGACAGAAACCTCCCTTGATATTTGTGATGTAACCGTTAAAAACTGTAAATTATATTTAAAAGATATTTTTCCAGCAGGAGTCAGTGGAATATCAATCGAATCTTGTGACGGAGCAGTTGTAAATAATATTAGTATTACTGATATTGAAATGGATTCAATGGCTTGTCCTGTGTTTATAAGGCTTTGTAATCGTAATGGTGATAAAAGGACTGACCTTGATGGTAGGGGCGAAATTCGTGATGTTAAGATAAAAAATATTACTGCAAATAATATTCAAATTCCTGTTATGATTATGGGGATTCCTAATCAACATATCAAAAATGTTCAACTTGAAAATTTTGATATGAATTACGCAACCGGTAAAGACTATATTGATTTGCGTTTTAGAATTCCTGAACAAGAAATGGAATATCCCGAATGTAATCGTTTCAGAAATATAAATGCCTACGGAATTTTTGTTCGTCATGCTGACAATATTTTATTAAAAAATTTTAAAGCAATACCACGTGATAAAACTCATCGTAAATTCAAAATAATAATTGATTCTAATAATTTCAAGATAGATAAGGAGTAGACGGAAAATGGATATTCGTGAAAAAATGCATACAGGGGATTTATATCTCTCAATGGATGAAGATTTATTCAATGAACAGCTTACGTTTCTTGATAAATTGTATGACTTTAATGCTACAAGACCTACAGAACTTGAAAAGCGAACAGAAATGCTCAAAAAAATGTTTGCAGAAATAGGTGAGGATTGTTATATTGAACCACCACTCCATGCTAATTGGGCAGGAAAACATGTTCATTTTGGTAAGGGAGTTTACGCTAATTTTAATCTGACACTTGTTGATGATACTCACATTCATGTTGGCGATTACACGATGATTGGCCCAAATGTTGTTTTAGCCACGGCAGGTCATCCCATATTACCCGAATTAAGACCATTAGCATATCAGTACAATATGCCAATTCATATTGGTAAAAATTGTTGGTTGGGAGCAGGCGTAATTGTTCTACCTGGAATTACTATTGGTGATAATTCAGTAATTGGTGCTGGGAGTGTTGTTACAAAAGACATTCCCTCAAATGTAGTTGCAGTTGGTAATCCTTGCAAAGTTTTACGAGAGATTAATGAGAGTGACAGAAAATATTACTATAAAGATAGAAAAATTGATTTAGACGAAGTTTAAACTTCGTCTTTTTTGCATTTATATTAAATTTTAGTTGATTATAATTTTATAATATTGTATAATTAAAGAACAAATGTGCGTGAGGTAATTATGTTTAAATTAGTTAGTGATTATAAGCCAACAGGTGACCAGCCACAAGCTATCGATAAACTTGTTGATGGTATTAAAAAAGGTTATAATGAACAAACATTACTGGGTGTGACAGGCTCCGGTAAGACATTTACTATGGCTAATATTATAGCTAAGCTTAACAGACCTACACTTGTACTTGCACATAATAAGACACTTGCAGGTCAACTTTGTGCTGAGTTTAAAGAGTTTTTTCCTGAAAACGCTGTCGAATATTTTGTCTCATATTACGATTATTATCAGCCTGAAGCTTATATTGCAACTACTGATACTTATATTGAAAAAGATTCTGCTATAAACGAGGAAATTGATAAATTACGACATTCAGCAACATCGGCGTTGTCTGAAAGACGGGATGTTATTATAGTCGCAAGTGTTTCTTGTATATATTCTTTAGGTGACCCCATTGATTACAAGAGTATGGTTATTTCATTACGCACAGGTATGGAAAAAAATCGTGATGATTTTATAAAAAAGCTTGTTGAAATTCAGTATGAAAGAAATGATATCAACTTTATTCGTAATAAATTCAGAGTAAGAGGGGATATTGTTGAGGTTTTTCCTGTTTATTCAAATGAAACTGCAATAAGAGTTGAGTTTTTTGGCGATGAGATTGACAGAATAAGTGAAATCAATCCCTTAACTGGTGCAGTAAAAAATGTTGTATCACATGTTGCAATTTATCCTGCGTCACATTATGTAGTTTCACCTGAAAAAATGGAAGATGCATTAAATCAAATAAACAATGAAATGGAAAAACAAGTTGCAGAGTTTGAAAAACAAGGAAAACTTATTGAGGCTCAAAGAATTCGTCAACGTACCGAATATGATATGGAAATGCTCCGTGAAACAGGTTTTTGTAAAGGAATAGAGAATTACTCTGCAATTATGTCCGGAAGAAAACCTGGGGAGCCACCATTCACACTTCTTGATTATTTTCCTGATGATTACTTGTTGTTTGTTGATGAATCTCATGTTACTTTGCCACAAGTTCGTGGTATGTATGGTGGTGACCGTTCAAGGAAGGAAAGTCTTATCAATTTTGGTTTTCGTTTGCCATCTGCCTACGATAACAGACCATTAACTTTTAACGAATTCTATGATAAGACAAGACAAAAAATCTTTGTAAGTGCAACTCCGGGACCATTTGAGGCGGAAAAGAGTGTTCAAACAGCTGAACAAGTAATTCGTCCAACGGGACTTTTGGACCCTGAAATTTCTGTGCGACCAACAGAAGGCCAAATTGACGATTTAATCTCGGAAATCAATATAAGAGTTGAAAAAAAAGAAAGAGTACTTGTTACAACTCTTACGAAAAAAATGGCAGAAAATCTTACCGACTATTTATCTCAACAAGGAATAAAGGTAAGATATATGCATTATGATATTGATACAATTGAACGCATGGAGCTTATTCGTGATTTGCGTTTGGGAGAGTTTGATGTTCTTGTTGGTATAAATCTTCTTCGTGAGGGTTTGGATATTCCGGAAGTATCTTTAATTGCAATTCTTGATGCAGATAAAGAAGGTTTTTTGCGTTCTGAAACATCTCTTATACAGATTATCGGTCGTGCTGCGCGTAATGCTAACGGACAGGTTATTATGTATGCTGATACCGTTACAAAATCTATGGAACGGGCTATTGAAGAAACATACCGTCGTCGTGAAATACAAATATCATATAATAAAGCAAACGGCATTGTGCCTCAGACCATTACAAAAGATGTCCGCGAGATTCTTGAAATATCAACAAAAGATAAATCAGGAAAACGCAAGATGAGCAGGGATGAGAAGCAAAAACTTATTGCACAATTGACAGAAGAAATGAAATATGCTGCAAAAATCCTTGAATTTGAACATGCAGCATATTTACGAGATAAAATTGAAAAAATCAAATTGGAGAAATAAATGATACACGATAAAATTATTATTAAGGGTGCAAAAGAGAATAACCTTAAAAATATTGATATTGAAATACCAAGGGACAAGTTTGTTGTTTTAACAGGTGTTTCTGGTTCAGGTAAGTCTTCACTGGCTTTTGATACAATATATGCGGAGGGACAGAGAAGATATATTGAATCGTTGTCTTCCTATGCCCGAATGTTCTTAGGTCAAATGGAAAAGCCAAATGTTGAGTCAATTGAGGGTCTTTCACCTGCAATATCAATTGACCAAAAAACAACATCAAAAAACCCTCGTTCAACTGTTGGAACAGTAACTGAAATATATGATTATCTTCGTTTATTGTATGCGAGAATTGGTGTTCCTCATTGTCCTGTATGCGGCAGAGAAATCAAGCAACAAACAGTTGACCAAATTGTTGATACAATCTTAAGTTTGCCTGAGGGAACAAAATTTCAGATTCTTTCACCTGTTGTAAAAGGTAAAAAGGGAGAACACGCTAAAGAACTTGCAAATGCCTTAAAAGCCGGTTTTGTTCGTGCCAGAATAGATGGAGAAATTACTGAATTGTATGAGGGAATGAAACTTCCGAAAACATACAAACACACAATAGATATAATTGTTGACCGTTTAGTTGTTAAGGATGGAATTCGAACAAGGTTAGCTGATTCTATTGAAACTACAACTCAACATTCGGGTGGTAATGTTATTATCGATGTAATAGGGGATAAGGAATATCGTTATTCTCTTAATTATGCTTGTCCGGAACACGGAATTAGTATTGATGAGTTATCTCCAAGAATGTTCTCATTCAACAATCCTTATGGTGCTTGCCCAACATGTACCGGACTTGGCACATTTTTAAAGGTTAATCCTGACCTTGTTATACCTAATAAAAACCTTTCTATAAGCGAAGGTGCAATCTGTGCTTCTGGATGGGGAAAAGCTGATTCTGGGTCAATTGCAGCGATGTATTATAATGCTATTGGTAAAGAATATGGATTTAATTTGAAAACTCCTATAAAAGACATATCGAAAGAAGGTTTGAATGCCATTCTTTATGGAACAAATCATAAAATGAAAATGACTCGTTCAACATTCTATGGTTCTGGAACATATATGTCAGAATTTGAAGGAATCATAAATAATCTTGAAAGAAGATATAAGGAAACAACAAGTGATTGGGCAAGATGGGAAATAGAACAGGTGATGACCGCTTGTGAATGTCCTGATTGCCATGGCACACGACTTAAACCGGAAATTCTTTCAGTTACTGTAGGTACAAAAAATATTAGTGAGTTCTGTGATATGTCAATTTCTCAGGCAATTGATTATATTGATTCTCTTGTTTTAAATGACAAGAATAAATTCATATCTGAATCAATTCTCAAAGAAATTAAAAGCAGACTTAATTTCCTAAAGAGTGTTGGTCTTGATTATCTTACACTATCTCGTTCGTCAGGTACTCTTTCAGGTGGAGAAAGTCAAAGAATCAGACTTGCAACACAAATTGGCTCAATGTTAATGGGTGTTGTTTATATACTTGATGAGCCAAGCATAGGTCTTCATCAAAGAGATAATGATAAGCTTATCGAAACACTTAAGCATCTCCGTGATTTGGGAAATACGCTTATTGTTGTTGAGCATGATGAAGATACAATGCGTTGTGCGGATTATATCGTTGATATTGGTCCTGGGGCAGGTGTTCACGGTGGAGAAATTGTTTGTGCCGGTTCAGTAAATGATATTATAGAATGCAAGGATTCGTTAACCGGTGCGTATCTTTCCGGGAAAAGAGTGATTCCAATCCCTAAAAACAGAAGAAAAGGAAATGGAAATACTATTACTATAAATGGTGCTGAAGAAAATAATCTAAAAAATATAAATGTTGATTTCCCACTTGGATGTTTTACATGTATTACAGGAGTATCAGGTTCAGGTAAATCATCACTTATAAATGAAATTCTTTACAAACATCTCGCAAACGAGCTTAATGGTGCAAAAAAACCTGTTGGTAAATTTAATGGTTTTGTTGGAATAGAACATCTTGATAAAGTTATAAATATAGACCAATCTCCAATAGGTAGAACGCCTCGTTCCAATCCCGCAACTTACACCGGAGTATTCACAGATATCAGAGAACTTTTTGCACAAACGCAAGATGCAAAAATAAGAGGATATAATGCCGGAAGATTTTCTTTCAATGTTAAAGGTGGTCGATGCGAGGCTTGTCAGGGTGATGGTATCATTAAAATTGAAATGCATTTCCTGGCAGATGTTTATGTTCCTTGCGATGTATGTAAAGGTTCGAGATATAATCGAGAAACACTTGAAGTTAAATATAAGGGAAAAACAATTAGTGATGTTCTTGAAATGACCGTTGAAGAAGCACTTGATTTTTTTGACAATATTCCTAAAATTAAAAGAAAACTTAATACTTTGTATGATGTTGGTTTAGGATATATTAAATTGGGTCAATCTGCTACAACTTTGTCCGGTGGTGAGGCACAGCGTGTTAAGCTCTCCACGGAACTATCCAAGCGTTCAACAGGTAAAACTATATATATTCTTGATGAACCCACTACAGGACTTCATACAGCTGATGTGCATAAATTGATTGAGGTTCTGCAGAAACTTGTTGATAGTGGCAATACTGTAGTTGTAATTGAGCACAATCTTGATGTTATCAAAACTGCTGATTACATTATTGACCTGGGTCCCGAAGGGGGATATAAGGGTGGTAAGATTATCGCTACCGGCACTCCTGAACAAGTTGCTAAAAGTAAAAAATCATACACAGGTCAGTATTTGAAAAAAATTTTAAGTGGTAAATGATTATTTAGTAGAAAGTTTAATAACATTATAATAATCTAATAATACGGAGTATCACATTACTTATATGATACTCCGCATTATTTTTAATTTTT